>NZ_JBKTXS010000019.1:0-39845 GCF_046951855.1 Lentihominibacter sp.
TATTATCATAGGTACTATTGTACATCCTGCCGCAATGCCGAATACAAGCTGATCCTCGAGTACCAGCATTACCAGCACCACAATCTGTACTATAGCGGCCACAAGAGGAAGCCATGCGACTTTATCATTTACTTTAGCTTTAAGACATGTCTTAGGATCATATCCTCTCTGCTTAAGCCTTCTTCTCATCACTACCTGCGACAGACATATTCCTATCCAGCACATTGTTCCTGTGAATCCTGCAAGCGACAACAGGCTGGCATATAATGTTTCAAGAGCTCCTGTAAGCTGTGAAACCAGACCTAATATCATGATTACCCACATACATGTCATGGTAAGCCAAACACAGTTTCTTGGATTTCCTGTTTTCGTGACCTTAGTCAGGAACTTAGGAGCAAGCCCTTCCGTAGCCAGTCCATACATACCTCTTACCGATCCGTAAAAGCCTGAATTTGAACAGGAGAATGCAGCTACAAATACTGCTGCTGACATTATGAATCCCATAATCGGCAAGCCATAGCTGTTACAGATGTCTGCAAAAATAGGCACATCATCGTGCGCATTACCCCATGGATAAACCAGCAGTATCAGAATTATAGGCACCAGATAAAGTCCCAGTACTCTCCAAATAACACTCTTGCAGGCTTTCGGCACGGAATGTTCGGGATCCTGTGCCTCTGCCGCAGCCAGACCTATGAGTTCTGTACCTTCACATGTTACAAGTATCAGCGTCATCTGTGTAAATACGATCAACGATCCCTTAGGGAACAGCTCATCCATCAGTGAAGCGGCTCCTCCGAAGTTTACTGACGTTCCTATAAATGCATTCTCATTGCCCCACAGACCAAGCCAGATTCCTATAGCTACGACAATAAATAATATGATTACACTTACCTTTGTTATTCCCAGTATGCCTTCTACCCTTGAAAACAGACTTACTGCTGCAATATTGATGATAGTAACGACTGCCAGGGCACCTACTGCTACCGAAACATAAAGCACCGGACTGTCCGAACCGGTCATATACTTAACAGTAGACGCCAGTGCTATACACTCTGACGGTACAAATGCAACCCAGTTACACCAAAACGCCCAGCCCATTCCTATGGACCACTGAGGTCCCAGAAACTCTTTGGTATACGAGATAAATGAGCCTGTCCTCGGTACATTCACCAGCAATTCCGCATAAGCCACCATTACTGCATAAATAACGAATGATACAATAGCAAATCCCAGCAATACTGCAGGGCCCATCGTTCTGACGCAGACACCTATGCCTAAAAAATAGCATGAACCGATAACTCCTCCAAGACCGATAAATGTTACCTGCCAGCCTTTAATGCCTCTTTGCAGCTCATTGCCTCCACTGCTGCTCTGTGTCATATAACATCCCTCCTTAAAATAAATTAATGCAAAAAACAAAAAGGATCATACAAAGTTAATTGTATGATCCTAAACAGCCACTAATAAACATTATCCGTTTAAGCGTACAAATCTAAATACATCACTACCTCTTCAGATCGGTTCCTTCCACACCAAGTATATTGTTTCAGGCATTATCCCTTCTGATTGATAGTAAATATTAATTTATTTTTATCATTCTCCACATTGACGGAAATTTCACTCAACATGACTTTATGGCCTGATATCCGTAAAATCATACTGCAGATATCTTCCGCTTTAACGGAGAAAAATATCTCTCTGACATGCCTTATTATAGCAACATTTCGAAAATTGTCAAGAAGGTTTTTTTCAAAAATTGTCATCACCTCACTGGCTACTATCTCTATGGCACCATTTGACATAAAAACGCTTACATTACGAGGCCCTTTGCCTGTCATGTTCTTTAGCATCGCTGCAAATTCCCGCTTTATCTCATCCTCTATCTTCTTTCTGTTCTCTGGCAGCGCTGCCGTACTTTTCTTCTTACTTCCATATATAACTTTAGCTTGTTCTCCCATAGCATCCAAAAGCTCCTGAACATTAACCGGCTTAAGTATATATTTATCTATCCCCACGTCTATAGCACTCAGTATAATATTAACCTCACTGACTGCCGAAATAACTATCGCTGCCGGATCAGCCCCTTGCCGCCTTATCCTTCTGATCATCTCTATACCATCCATCTCAGGCATATAAAAATCCGCTATAATAATATCCGGCAGAAAATCATTATAAAGCTCCAGTCCCCGTTTTCCGTTCTCTCCTACAATCACTTTTCCCACACGTCTCTTAAGAACGTCTGTCAGTTCTTCCCTCGCTTCCTCATCATCTTCAACGTATAAGACCTTCATGTTTTTTAATATTTCATCCGTGTTCATTTTTTTCCTCTTTTCCGGGTCTTGTCGGTATCAAAACATCAAACTTCACTCCACCCGTGATGTTTTCCATAGAAATTTCTCCGTTGAGTCTATCTTCAACTATCTGCTTGGAAATATAAAGACCTAAACCTGTTCCTCCCATTTCTCCTTTCGTAGTAAAATACGGCTCAAAAATATGTTCTCGGTTTTCCGGAGCTATTCCCTTTCCCGGATTTATAACGGAAACTTTCAGCATATTTCCTTCTTGCAATATGCGAACTTCAATATTCCGTTCATCAGGATGAGACTCCAGTATGGCATCTCTTGCGTTGTTAAGAAGATTAAATATTACGTGTGTCGTATCATTATAATACCCATATGCTTTTTTCTCTGTTTCACAGCATGTGCGCATTTTTATCTTATGCAGATTTATACTTTCCTCCATCAATGACACAGCGCTTTCTATACAGTCTCTTACATCAAAAAATACTTTTTCTTTAGTGGGTTTGAGAAAATCAGAAAAATCTGTTATTGTTTCAGACATCTTGTCTACTATATTCTCTACTTTGTTTACACTTTTTTCCAGTCTCTTCTCATCAAGATCACCATAACGATAGCTGTCCAGCAAATTTGCAAGGATAAGATTTATAGTATTCAGCGGCTGCTTCCACTGATGCGTTATATTGCCGACCATTTCGCCTATCTTGGCCTGTCTGGACTGATATATGATTATTATTTCTTTTCTTCTGTTTTCTTCCTCCAAAGTATTTGTCTTTTTTATAAACGGCCTGGAAAATGCTATGAGAAAGGCAATAAAAACTATTACCAAGAATATCCCCAAAAGAAACATAGTTCCCCTCAGCGAATCTATAGGCTTATATACAGCTTCCTGGGGCTGTGTCGTTATAAACGTCCAACCGTTTCTCATTTTTGAATAACTCATTATTTTCTCTGTTCCGCGAAAATTATAATTCAATTTCCCGGAAACATTCCGGCCATCCTTGTCAAGCTCACTCTTAAGAAGTGACTTTATATCCTCCTCTTCAGAGAAAGATTCCTCATCATTGTGAATTATGAATTGGTAATTTTCATCAAGCAAGGCAGAATATCCACCTGCATAAGGACTCATTTCTTTTATTACCTTAACGATGTCCTCTGCACTTATATCGGCTCCAGCAACGCCTATGAAGAGCCCGTCCACATAAATAGGACTGGAATATGAAAAAACTTCTTTTTCTATATCTTCATCATAATAAGGAGAGATCCACACTCCGTGATCCTTTCCCTGCGGCTTGAAAAAATACTCCATATTTTTCTCATAGGGCAGGCTGAAATCTCTGCTGTTATTTTGAAAATCAGCGGAGATTTCCTTCACCTTCCCATCTATCACCGAATACCATACTTCATCATTCCTGGATGCAAGCTCCGGGTTAAAGGTAACATAAAGACTGTGAGCGCTTTTTATTGTCGCAAGATCACTCTTTATCATCTCAGCCAAGTCCTTTTTGTAAAAATCAAGATATCCCGAATGATCTTCTTCATAGGCAGACTTGTCAAATGTCGTCATCACATAAGAAGCGAGTGAATCCGTAAGCCCTTCCATATGGTTGAACTCTGCGCTAAAATCATTGGCATATTTTTCCGCTGTAGTGATAATTTTTTTATCTATTTCGGTTTCCAGATATGACGTACTCCTCATAGTAGCTATGGAGCCTACAATGAGAGCTATCGTCATAGAAAACACTGTTATTATGCAAATTGTTTTCATCAAAGATTTGTTCATATCACTTTGATTATAACATATAATGTCCGTTATTGTCAGAAAATGCCGTTATCTCTGCAAAAGTTCTCTGATATTAATATTACGGCATTTGCACATTTTGCTGACATTTCCATGTTCATCTATATGTCCGCAAGCTCCACAGATACCTTCACCACAGCACATTCTGAAATTATTGCAGAACACCAGTTTATGCTCCGGTATTTCCATATATTCTGATAAAGTCTTTATATAATAATCTGATGTCATCAGTATAATTCTATCATATTCATCAGCGTTATATGTTCCCGCCAGAAGACCTCGTCTCCCCTTTGACTGTTCTGCCTGCAAAGCATTGGTTATTTCATGCAGAGACTCTTTTCTGAAACTTGCTTCTATCCCTTCATCATCTATGCTTTTCTGCAAAGTGTCTATGACAATTTCATCATTAATCTTCTCAGTATCTATCAAAAAATCAACTTTTATATCGCCTGATGTACAGGTCATAAGATTTACCGCAGGTGCAAATCCAACACCTTTAGTCACTATCAGCCATCTTTTTCCGTTACTGTTTCCTGAACTTCTCATGTCCTGCTTCAGACCCGACAGACCTCCGCCTAAAAGACCGTTCTTATATACGCCTCTGAGCATCAAAGTATCTTCGACCTCAGCTACGGCCTTTGTTTTAGCCGAAATTACTTTTAACGCCAAAAATAGTCTGCCGCTTTCCGGCTCGCTCCTCATCACTGATACAGGAACATTAGAGATTTCGCTTTTTCCTACAGGATTTACAAACACAAAGGCTCCCGGCTGCGCTGCCTTTAACGCAAATCCTTTAGACACTTTCAAAACAATTACCAGCAGATCACTGCCATACCAGATTTTTTTCAAAATTTCTGTAGGTTCATTTTCACGTTTCTGTCTTACTACGCTTCCGTTCTGGATGTACTCATTATATACACAGACGCCTGCCCAACAGCAGTCACATTCCCGACGCCCGGCAAGTCTGCTGCACACTAAACAGTCCCCTGTTTCAGCAAGAGGACAAGGACAGTTGTCTGTTCCTACGTCAGCACATAAACTATTTATATATGTCATGGTTCTCCTCCCAAAATATACATAATATATTTTCTTTTTATATTATGCATATCTATCAAAAGGAGTTCATTTTGTTTGACTGAATCCAAAATCCATCAGTCTGTATGCGTCATTAAACCAGTCAGGAGCACTCATAACGACAGCAATCATAGTTTTTTCACCTCTTGTAGCAGAAGCCACAAGCGTCCTGCCGGAACTTTTTGTATAGCCTATCTTCACACCATTGCCACCCTCATATTCATTAACGGTCTTATTTTTATTATGAAAAGTTAGATAGGTACTTTCCGGTCTTTCTGCTTTCCAGTCTTTCTCTGAAACTATTTTACGAAAAGTTTCGTTTCCCATAGCTTCTCTGGCAATTATGGCCATATCTCTCACCGTAGTATAGTGATTCTCGTCGAACAATCCGTTAGGATTTGCAAAATGCGTATTGTCGCAGTGAAGCTTGGAGGCTTTATCGTTCATCATTTCGACAAACTTCTCTTGGCTTCCTCCTATTATCTCCGCCAAAGCTACTGCCGAATCGTTTCCGGAAACAAGCATGAGGCCATATAGCAAATCTTCTATGGATATCTCCTCTCCGGATTTAAGATAAATAGATGAGCCCTCCACGCCTTCTGCCAAAGCAGGGATCTTTACTTTCTGATTCAGAGGGCTGTCATATTTTTCAAGGGTCTCCAGCGTTATCAGCGCTGTCATTATTTTTGTCGTACTTGCCGGATACGCCTTCTCGTCAGCTGCTTTCTCGTACAGAACCTTTCCTGTGTTTCCATCAATAAGTATCGCCTGGCCAGCTGAAATACCTATTTCTTTTGTTGCTGCAGTATCCACGATTCCATGCTTTTGTACATAAAAAGCAAATCCGACAGCTACTGCCACAGCTACCGCAAAAATAAATATCGTTTTTCTCCTTTTCATAAAAAGCGGCTTAGCCGATTCCTTTCTAAAATTTGGGACTGTCTCACATTATTAGAACATCTCATGCAATATTTTCTGTATAAAAAATCCCCTTTGTCACCTTACGCGACAAAAGGGCCATTTATTACTTCTTTTCCTTTAGATCTAACGATATCTGCTGTGCATACACACCCTCTATGTCAAATGCCTCCTGTTCGTCATCTGACATAGCGCCTTCTATATCTTCTATATCCGGCAGCTGCTTCAGTGTTTCAAACCCAAACTGTTTCAGAAATTCATCGGTAGTCCCATAAAGGATAGGTCTTCCAACGGCATCAGATCTGCCGACTTCCGCCACAAGATCTTTCCTTGCAAGCCCCTCGATAACCCTATCACATTTTATCCCTCTGACTGCCTCTATTTCCCCCTTGGTCACAGGCTGTTTATAAGCTATGATAGCAAGCACCTCCAAAGCTGACTGAGACAGCCGTTTATGTTTTACCGGAGTACACAGACGTTCTATATAATCTATATTTTCTTTTCGTGTAACAAACTGAAAACTCCTGTTTACCTCTCTTATCACAATACCTCTGCCTTCACGCTCATACTCATCCTGAAGTTCCTTACAACATACATATATCTCATTTCTGTTTTCATTTAGAACTTCGGCTATTTCCTTTATGTCCAGAGGTTTTCCCCATACAAACATCATGGATTCTATCGCTGATTTTATTGTTTTCCTACCTGCCATGATGCTCCTCCTTTACCTGCAAGTCTGATTCCTGCATCTGATTTTCACAAAACAGTTCTGCTGTGGGATTAACCGTTATATCCCCGTATATATAAGGCTGACTGGCATCCAGCCTGCGCTGTTTCATCATTTCCAATACTGAGGAAAAAGTCACTGCAATATCATATCTGTCATTTTTTTCATGAACCAGCTGTCTAAAATCAACCTCTTTCAAATGACTTTTTCTGAAAAAATCTTTTATATTTTCCATTCTTGTCTCTGTAGTTATACGCTGTTTTGCACTTCTCTTATGATGTTTTTTTATTTCCTCGAGTTTTCTCTTTCTGTTTAAAAATTTCTCAAAAGCCGTCCTAAACTGATCTATATCAAGATTAAGATACTCATCAGATTCTCCCGTATATTCTGTGAGATCCTCCTGCGGTTTTTCCAAATACATATCTGTATCTTCCCAGCGATCCTCCAGTAATTCCGAAATGGTCTTAAAACGTTTATATTCCACAAGCTTTGCCACCAGCTCCGTTCTCGGATCCTCAGATACATCCCCACTGCCCTCCTGCGGAACTGATCTGGGTAACAACATTTTAGACTTTATCTCAATAAGGGCCGCAGCCAGGGTCATAAATTCCGAAGAAATATTGACATCCGCTTTATTCATATCCCCTACATACGCCATGTACTGATCTGTTATCTCTGATATCTTGATATCATATATACTCATCTGAGCATGTTCTATCAGATATACCAACAAATCAAAAGGTCCCTCAAATATATCAATTTTTACTCGGTATCCCATATTCTCCTCCATACCGCCAAAAAATACAGCAAAGTTATTGTAACACATATACAAATAACCGCTCAACTTAAAAAAAGAAAAACAGCGGAACGAATTGACAATGCCGCTGAAAATTCCCATAAATCAAGACCCCGCCTTACGGCGGGGTCCTGAGGTATTTAGATGAATATTACACCGATATTCTGATCTACTTTTTTATATTCTCTTACAGCTTGAATGCAGCTTTTACCTCTGCGATAGCTTCATCAAGAGCAGTTAATACCTTATCTATAGTTTCATAGCTCTGAGTTGCAGGTGGCTCAATTCTTACTGTCTTCGCATTTACTAATGTTCCGGCAGTCATAACCTTTCTTGCAAACAGACCCTTAGTTACTTCGTGGCCAACTTCTGCTTCTGGGAATTCCATACAGATAAGAAGTCCAGCACCTCTGATATCCTTAAGAACTGTAGGATACTTTTCCTGTAACTTCTTAAGACCCTTCATGTAATAGTCTCCCTTATCCTTCATCTGTCCAGGGATATCGTGCTCAAGCATATATTTGATAGTTGAAATAAATGCTGCACAAGCAAGAGGGTTTCCGCCGAATGTAGGTGATCCTAAGATCCATGGATTGTCAAACATCTTACCTTCGCTACCAGTACCGATACCTGACTTTTCATAAGTCCAAGGTCTTGCAATGATACCTGTGATAGGTACTACACCACCACTGGATGCCTTACCGTAAGTCATGATATCAGGAGTAACTCCTTCATAGTCTGCTCTCCACATTGTACCAGTTCTTCCCATACCAGTCTGGATTTCGTCGAAGATCAGGCAAATGCCGTATTCATCAGCGATAGCTCTCAGCTCTTTGAGGTAGCCATCTGGTGGAATAATAACTCCGCCTTCACCCTGAATAGGCTCTACGATGATAGCTGCAACTTTTTCGCCAACTGCTGTAAGGTTAGCAACTGCAGCTCTTGTAGCATCTGCATTACCATATTCAACGTGCTGTACCTGCTGAATCATAGGGATGAAATCTTCTCTGTATGATCCCTTACCGCCTAATGAAATAGCTCCCATTGACTTGCCGTGGAATGCGTTTACAGTTGATATGTACCATCTGCCGCCTGTAGCTAATCTTGCCAGCTTCATAGCCATTTCGATAGCTTCAGCACCACCATTTGTAAAGAATGAATACTGGAGATCTCCAGGAGTGATCATAGCTAAGATCTTAGCAAGGTAACCTCTTAATGGGTCAACCAGCTCCTGTGAATGTAAGCAGTATCTGTCTAACTGAGCCTTTACAGTCTTTTTGATTTCCGGATTGTTATGTCCGCAAGCATAGATACCAAATCCACCTAAGCAGTCGATAAATTCGTTTCCATATACGTCTACGAATACGGAATCTTTGTCTGCCCATTCTACGAATGCGGAATCAGTTGATACTGATTTTCTGTATTCTAACCAACCTGGGTTAACGTTTTCGTTAAAGTTTGCAATTGAGTCTGAGATAACCGCTGCTTTCTGCTCTTCTGAAAGCTCATCAGCTTCGATCATGTCCACAACTCTTTTAGCTTCTTCTAAAGCTAATTTCATGTTTCTTTCTGTCATAATTTTCCTCCTCTTTAACAATTAAGGTGTTTTTTCTTTCGTCGCCTGAAATTAACGACAATCGATGTAACTTCTGCATATTATATATTCAATATCCATGCCAAATACTTCAAATCTATAATTATTTTGTCCTTCGAAAAAACAAATTTTCTGATAAATCCTTGTTTTTAGCGGTGTACAAGGCTTATAAAAGAAAATAATATTTTTAGAGCCATCTTTAACTTTCATTGCGGAAAAGCATAATTTTCTTAAATTTGTGTTACATTTTTGAGACCATTTATCATTTTTGAGACAAACTTTGCTATAGTCATATATCTTTCCGCCAAATAAATCTTATTATAATTTTTTATCCCCAATTGATAAACCATCTTAAAACAATCATCAAACTGTGATATATTATATGTTATTCAGAAAATCATACAGAAAGGATCTCAGCTCATAATATGGAATATTTTAAAAACCTGATTTTCGGACTGCTCATCGGTATCGCTAATGCTATTCCCGGCGTCAGCGGCGGAACCATGGCTGTAATACTGAATATATATGATAAAATAATGTATTCACTCAGTCTGAAAAACATAAAAAATCATCTCAAATTTCTCATTCCGCTCGCTGTGGGAGCCATTGTAGGAATATATGGACTCAGCAACGTTATCGTAAAGGCTATGGAAAATTATCCCGTTATTTTAAAATTTTGTTTTATAGGTCTTGTTCTCGGAAGTATTCCTGCATTATATAAAAGAGCGAAAGGAGAAACTTTTCATAAAAAGAACTGGATATTCTTTATTCTCGCCTTAGCTTTTATGATTTTTCTGTTTTTTGTCAATTCAGAAGCTGCAGCTAATAAGTCCATAGAAGAATTCGGCGGCCTCAGTTTCTGGTTATGCGGATGGCTGTTTTTTACTGCAGCCGTTGGAATGATCGCCATGATACTTCCCGGCGTCAGTGGATCACTGGTACTTCTTTTATTCGGAACATACGCTGCTGTAATGGAAGCCATAGCTACATTCAATATAGCGCTTATAGCGGTTATAGGTCTGGGACTCATTGCCGGCGGCATCACAGGTGTAAAAGTCATAAAGCAAATGCTCAAGTTTCATCCTCAGGCTCTCTATTTTGGTATACTGGGCCTTATGGTAGGATCAATTTTTGTCCTTCGTCCCGGATTCACTTTCGATATTCAAGGCCTTATAGCTATAACAGGGCTTATCGTATTTACACTTATGGCATATCTGCTTTCCAGCCGAAAATAATCCCTCAGTCATAATTTCATAACTGTTAATATCAAACTCCTGATTATGGCACTATAATTTTTTCATATCCTCGAAGATATTTAAGATTATCTTACTGGCAACAATAGCACAATACCCAGTGTTTTATTGAATTAAGCTTCATCCCTTTTTCCACAAAAAGAAATAGCACACCAGCGCTATTTCTTTGAAAACTTGTTAAATATATCTTGAAATCAGACTATTCATCTTGACTTCCCATTCATAGGGATCAATTACAGACTCTGCCATAATTTCCAGCCGATGCAGCTCTTCAGCAGAAAGCCTTGACATATCGGCAGGTTTACTGACCCGTACCATTCTTCTGGCAGCCTGATACATTCTCCTGTCTTTATCCGGCATAGCAAGATACTGATCAATAATATCCAGCATCTTGTCTTTCTCATTTTTGAGACTGCCTTCTACATCCTGAAGAAGATTTATAATATGATCACTTACAAGCCTTGTATCCACTCCTTTAGCCTTATCTATCACAGTTCTGAGTTCCAAAAGCTTCTCATCGTCACTGCACAGCGTAAAGCTGCCTGACATAAAATCATCATAAAGCTCTGTCCCGGGTTTTACAGCAGCTGTCCTTATCCTCAGAAAATCAGGGTCGACCTCATTGACTACGTGAGCTGTTCCCAGCGCGTTATCTTCTGAAAGTTCATATCCCCCTATTCCAGGCATAAAATATATAGAAAGCTCAATCCCGCCTGCTTTTACATTCTTGCCTGCGGTGATTTCTTCCTGCTGTGTCACGCCTTTATTTATCTTTTTCAAAACAGCATCCGATCCCGATTCAAATCCTGAATGTATCCTGTCAAGGCCGGCAGCCTTAAGCTCGGCAAACTCCTCAGGACTTACTTTAGCAAGATTTTCTGCCCTTCCATATGAGGTTATTCTTTTTATAGTAGGAAATGCCTGTCTGAGATATATCAGTACATCAGTAAGTCTTCCGCTGCTTAGAGCCGTAGTATTCCCATCCTGCAGAAATACATTTTCAGCTCCGTCTATTATCCAGTTTGCCATCATATAAAGACATTGCCTTTCCTCATCAGTACCTTCCATAAGCGCTCTATTGAGTCCGTCTATATCCCATGTACCGTTGCTGTTTCTGTATTTTTCAACTTTCTGTGCTTGATACACCATATTATCTATATCAGCCTTGATACTGTCAGCGCTATACGCCTTGAATTTAGTATGCCTGTAAAGCTGGCAAAACTTACATTTATTCCAAGTACAGCCATTAGTAACTTGCAGCAGCAGGCTTTCAGCTTCGCTTGGCGGTCTTATGGGACCTATTCTAAAAGTTCTCTCCATATCAATTCTCCTGTAATTAAATTTTATGTATATTCATATCAATTATTATACATTTTGTTTTACTATTATATCACATCAAATAAGAGTATTTAAGTATAATTTAAGGAGAGCTTATGGCTGCAGACAAAATACTTACAGGAAGATTTACAGGAATTCCTATATTTCTTCTGGTTATGCTCACAACATTTCACCTTACATTCAATGTTGCCGGTAAATTCTTAAGCGATCTTTTATCAGAAGTTATAAATAATGGAATAAGCATTTTAAGTTATAAACTTCTCAGCGCAGGAGTCAATCCGCTGTTTCATGCACTGATAATAGACGGGATATGTGCGGGAGTAGGAAGTGTACTTTCATTCATACCTATTATAGCAGTATTATTCTTTCTTTTGACCGTTCTGGAAGAAACCGGTTATCTTCCTAAAGTAGCAGTCATGATGGATACTCCAATGAGCAAAATAGGGCTATCCGGAAGATGTATCGTTCCTCTCATCATGGGATTCGGATGCTCAGTTCCTGCTGTTCTTGCCGCCGGGACAATGCTTGTCGGCAAAGACCGCAAAACAACTATTTTGCTCATCCCCTTTATGTCTTGCAGCGCCAAATTACCTGTCTATGCTATGTTCACGGCAGTCTTCTTTGAAGATCACCGAGTCTGGGCTATGGCCGGGATATACACAGCAGGCATAGCGACAGCAATCCTCTATGCCCTCTTTCTTAAACATACTCGTATATCAAAAGGATTGCAGCGAACACGTCATAATCCGCAAGCCCATGTTTCTTACAAAATCCCTGATGTGAAAATCATTTTTGCAGCAGTATGGGACAATGTAAAAGGCTTTATAAAAAAAGCTTTCACTGTTATATTTATGGCATCTGTTATAATATGGTTTCTCCAGTCTTTTAATTGTAACCTGCAGATAGTATCAAACAGTGAAGACAGTATTCTTGCTATTTTAGGCAAATACGCTTCTCCCATATTCATTCCTTTAGGGTTCGGCGACTGGAGGGCAGCATCTGCTGTTATTGCCGGGCTTTCTGCAAAAGAAGCCACAGTCAGCACATTTGCCGTGCTATCAAATACTGCATCAGACGGCTCTCTTTACACGCTGCTCTCTGACATCTTTTCACCACTCAGCGCATTTTCATTTATGATATTCTGCCTTTTATATATTCCTTGTATCGCTACTCTTACCGCTGTGAAAAATCAAACAGGTAACTGGCGGCAAAGCATAGCCATGATAACTACCCAGACATCTATTGCATGGGGCGCATCCTTTATCGTATATCAACTGGGAATACTGTTCTGTCACTGATAATCTCAAATTTTAATCTAACGATTTTTACAATGTGCTTCATATCATTGCATTACTTTAAAACCTTCTGTTATAATAATTACCTCAAATATTTTCAAAGAGGTTATCATGAAAAAAACAAATAACTTAACAGAAGGAAAAATACTCAGTTCTCTAACCCGCTTCGCCATGCCTGTATTATTTGCCTTGTTTCTCCAAGCCTTATACGGAGGTGTGGATCTTCTCATCGTAGGCCAATTTGCTTCTACAGCCGACGTATCTGGCGTCGCTACAGGCAGTATGGTAATGCAGACGCTTACAATGACCATAACAGGACTTGCCATGGGAATAACAGTTCTCGTAGGTCAGCGGATAGGTGAAAAAAGCCCTTACAAAGCAGGTCAGGCTATCGGAAGCGGACTTTGCCTATTCCTCGTGGTCTCCTTTATTCTTACTGTGTGCATTATCATATGGTCAGGTGCTATCGCCCGCCTTATGCAGGCTCCTGAAGAAGCATTCGCCCAAACTGATCTCTACATAAAAATATGCGGAGGCGGCTGCATATTTATCGTAGCTTATAATGTTTTAGGAAGTATATTCAGAGGTATCGGCGACTCCAAAACACCTCTTCTTACAGTGGCCATTGCCTGCGTTTTGAACATAGGCGGCGATCTTCTTTTAGTCGCTGTTTTTCATATGGGCGTAGCGGGAGCAGCTCTTGCCACGGTAGCATCACAGGCTGTAAGTGTGGTCATATCTCTTCTTATAATTCGAAAACGCACGCTTCCTTTTACTTTTTCAAGAAAATTTATCCGCTTTAATAAAAATATAATATGGACCGAATTTAAGCTCGGCTCTCCCGTAGCCCTTCAGGAACTTCTTGTGGGCACTTCATTTCTTGTTATTCAGATGGTGGTCAACACTATCAGCGTCACTGCATCCGCCGGAGTGGGGGTGGCTGAAAAACTCTGCACATTTATAATGCTTGTTCCGTCTGCTTATATGCAATCTATGGCAGCTTTCGTTGCCCAGAATGCAGGCGCCGAAAAACCACAGAGAGCATCAAAAGGTCTTCTTTACGGAATTATCACATCTGTTTCCATTGGAATTATCATGGCATACTTTTCATTTTTTCACGGAGATGTACTGTCCTCTGTATTTTCGAATGATGCCGCCGTCATACCAGAAGCTCATGATTATCTGAAAGCTTACGCCATAGACTGCATGCTCACACCATTCTTATTCTGTTTTATAGGTTACTATAACGGATACGGAAAAACTTTATTCGTCATGATACAGGGGCTTGCAGGAGCTTTCTGTGTAAGAATCCCACTTGTAGTACTAATAAGCCATATCCCCGAGGCAACACTTTTTCACATAGGTCTGGCTACTCCAGCTTCCACCATAGTACAAATATTTCTCTGCCTTATTATGATGACTAATATAAAAAAACAGTCAAAACAAAGACTATCTCCAATAAATCTTTGATATGAACTGTTTTTGTATGATATCATTGCCCGGTTAAAAGAATAAACAAGCTGCCGCTGCTGTAAATGTCCGACTATATGAAAAAAGAGGCTCCGCCTCAAAGGATTTTTCCCAATGCGAAAGCCTCTGGCAATATAATCTGTTTTTTCAGCACCAATCAGTTCTTGGAATATATAGTTTTACTGCTGACACCTTCCAATGCGCCAAGCTTTCCGGACAAAGCGCTTATGGTATCCTGATCCGAATCAAGAGCTATACTTATTATCGATATCCCTTTGCTGGGATGAGGCACTCCCATTCTGCCTATTATATGGCGGCGATATTCATGGAGCAATCTATTCAGTTCTTCTACTGAATTTTCATTTTCTACAATGATTCCTATCAATGCAGTTCTCGTTTCACTACTCATATTTACCTCCTTATCCTTAATGCTTCCTCCTATATCCTCCCTCGGCTACATGTGCTCTGGTTATAGCTTTGGAAATAGCGATCTTAGCCTTTATGACATCGTTAGGATCACCATCTTTCTCATGATGAGTGAGCCAGTCTTCTGCTTTGGCTTTCTCGCTGAGCACCCGGTCCATATCTATATCTTCTGACCATTCTACGGCATCAGTATAGATAATGATACTGTCCCTCACATCTATGAAACCTCCGGCAATAGCAGCGACTTTAAATTCGTCTTTTGCTGCTCCTGCTTCCTGTATCCACAATTCTCCGATATCCAGAAGTTTGCATGCCCATGAATGACCGTACATAAACCCTTCATCACCTTCCAGTGTCGTAGTTATCACAATTTCTACATAACCGCGGTAAAACATTTTGGATGGAGTTATTATTTCTAATTTTACGCTGTTTGCCATAATAATCTCCTATTTTTATTTCCGGCTCTTTTCAAACTTCTCCACAACTTCATCTATACCGCCCGCAAACAAGAACATCTGCTCCGGTATCTCATCATGTTTTCCATCCAGAATCTCTTTAAACCCTCTGATAGTCTCTTTAAGCGGCAGATATTTTCCTTCCATTCCCGTAAACTGAGCCGCTACACTGAAAGGCTGAGACAGAAATCTCTGTATCTTTCTGGCTCTTGATACCACAAGCTTGTCGGAATCCGAAAGCTCATCCATACCAAGTATAGCGATTATATCCTGAAGGTCTTTATATCTCTGAAGGACTTCCTGAACACCCCTTGCTGTCTGATAATGTTCCTCTCCTAAAATAAGCGGATCCATTATTCTTGATGTAGATTCAAGAGGATCTACCGCAGGATATATCCCCAGTTCGGTTATAGACCTTGAAAGAACCGTTGTAGCGTCCAGATGAGCAAATGTAGTTGCCGGCGCCGGATCTGTAAGGTCATCAGCCGGAACATATACCGCCTGCACTGATGTTATAGACCCCTTTTTCGTTGAAGTAATTCTTTCCTGAAGCGCTCCCATTTCTGTCGCCAGTGTAGGCTGATATCCCACAGCTGAAGGAACACGTCCAAGCAGAGCAGATACCTCAGAACCCGCCTGAGTAAATCTGAAAATATTATCTATAAATAAAAGTACATCTTGATTTTCCTTATCTCTGAAATATTCTGCCATGGTCAACCCTGTAAGGGCTACTCGCATTCTTGCTCCGGGAGGTTCGTTCATCTGGCCAAACACCATCGCTGTATTATTTATAACCCCGGATTCTATCATCTCATAATACAGATCATTTCCCTCTCGTGTTCGTTCTCCAACACCTGCAAATACAGAAATTCCTCCGTGTTCTCTGGCTATATTGCTTATAAGTTCCTGAATAAGTACAGTCTTTCCTACACCCGCACCTCCAAACAGACCTACTTTGCCTCCCCTTGTATAAGGCGCTATCAGGTCTATTACCTTTATACCGGTTTCAAAAATATGGGCTGATGTATCCTGTTCTTCAAAAGGAGGTGCTGCTCTGTGTATAGCTGCTCTCAGCTCTGTTTCAACAGGGCCTTTTTCATCAATGGTATCACCGATAACGTTGAACATTCTTCCGAGAACTTCTTTTCCGACAGGCACCTTGATAGGCTCTCCCGTGTCTACAGCTTCCATTCCTCTTCTCAGTCCGTCAGTGGATGACAATGCAACGCATCTTACAACATCATCACCTATATGCTGCGCCACTTCAGTAACTATATTCTTATCCTCGTATTTTATATTCACCGCATTGAGAAGCTCCGGCATCTCGTCTTCATTAAATTTTATATCTATTACGGGGCCTATGATCTGATGTATAATTCCCTTGTTCATTTTCGCCTCCTATTTCTGCGCCTCGGAACCGGCTACGATTTCTATAATTTCATCAGTTATAGCAGACTGTCTGGCTCTGTTGTAATAAAGAGACAGTTGATCCAGCATATCTCTGGCATTTTCCGTAGCATTTTCCATGGCAGTTCTTCTCGCCGCGTGCTCACATGTGGCTGATTCCACCACCGCCGCATATATCATAGTCTCTACATACTTGGGAACCAGATAATTGAATACAGCTTCTACCGAAGGCTCATATTCCACCTGCTTGGTATCCCTTATTATATCAGTTTCCTCATCTACCTCAAAAGGCAATAAAGTTATATTCTTCACTTCCTGTTCCATGGAACTTATAAAAGAGGTATATATGAGCACGACCTCATCAATTTCTCCTCTATTATACATTTCTATAATAGGAAGACTCATTTTTCGCGTCTCAAGGAACGATATATTTTCAGGCGGAGCTAAATAATCTCCATATATCTTATAACCTCTTTTTTCAAAGTATTCTTTTCCTTTAGTACCTATAGCATATATTATAGGCTCTTCCCAGTCATTATCTATATCCTTCTGAGCTTCTTTGAGAACATTGGTATTAAAACCTCCGCAAAGTCCTCTGCCGCTGGTAACAACTATATAACATGTAGTTTTTATTTCTCTGTTCCCGGCAAGATATTCCTGAGGAATATCCTGACCGCTGTGAAAGATCTCTGCTATAGTATGTGTGATATAGTGAGAATTGGCATTGGTTTTCTCAAATATAGCCTTTGCCTTTCTAAGCTTTCCTGCCGACACCAGTTTCATGGCATTGGTTATATGCTCGGTGCTTGTAACACTTTTTATACGTCTCTTTATATCCTGCATATTATTTGATGCCATTATCACACCTCCTAATCTGCTTTGCCCTGTATCGTACTGCCCATCCCAGATTCTTTCTCGAATTCTTTCTTAGCCAGCTCTATTCCTTCACAAAGCTGCTTTTCAGTATCTTCGCTGATCTGTCCGCTCTCTTTTATAGCTTTCTCAACATGTGGATAGTTTTCGGACATAAATTTGTAAAGCTTTTTCTCAAAATCTTTTACACTATCAGCGCCGATATCGGCAAGATATTTGTTTATAGCTGCATAGATTATCATAACCTGTCGTTCCACAGGTACAGGCTGATACTGCGGCTGCTTCAGAATCTCCATAAGTATACGGCCATGTTCAAGTCTCTCTTTCGTTTCATTATCTATATCTGATCCGAACTGAGCAAAACTTGCCAGCTCTCTATATTGAGCCAGATCAAGTTTTACGGAACTGGCAACCTTTTTCATTGCTTTTATCTGAGCATTTCCTCCTACACGGGAAACTGATATACCTGCATTCACTGCCGGTCTCTGACCTGTAAAGAACAGCTCTGTCTCAAGAAATATCTGGCCGTCAGTAATAGAAATAACATTTGTAGGTATATACGCCGAAACATCGCCTGCTTGAGTTTCTATAATAGGCAATGCCGTAATGGAACCTCCGCCCAACTGATCCGAAAGTTTTGCTGCTCTTTCAAGCAATCTTGAATGCAGATAGAATACATCTCCGGGATATGCTTCTCTCCCCGGCGGCCTTCTCAGCAGCAGTGACATCGCTCTGTACGCCACCGCATGTTTTGACAGATCATCATAAACAATCAGTACATCCTTACCCTGATACATGAAATGCTCTGCTATAGCACATCCTGAATAAGGGGCTATATATTGCAAAGGAGCTACGTCCGATGCCGTAGCTGATACCACTATGGTATACTCCATAGCGCCTTTATCTTCAAGATTCTGTACAAGCTGCGCCACTGTAGAGGCTTTTTGTCCTATAGCCACATATATACAGATAACATCTTCACCCTTTTGGTTGAGAATCGTATCTACAGCTATAGCTGTCTTGCCCGTCTGCCTGTCTCCGATTATCAGTTCTCTCTGCCCCCGTCCTATAGGTATCATAGAATCTATAGCCTTAATACCTGTCTGCAGAGGCTGATTTACTGATTTTCGCTGAAGGACTCCGGGCGCTGCGCATTCTATAGGGCGAAAATCCTGTGTAACAATAGTGCCCTTACCGTCTATAGGCTGACCCAATGCATTTACGACACGGCCCAACATATTTTCTCCTACAGGCACTTCGACTACCTTGCCCATGGGTTTAACAACATCGCCTTCCCGTATCTCCCTGTCAGATCCTAAGATAACGGCACCCACATTGTCTTCTTCAAGATTCAATGCCATCCCATAAGTATTATCGGTAAATTCCAGTAATTCGCCCGCCATACAGTTTTCCAGCCCGTAAACTCTGGCTATACCATCGCCGACCTGTATTACTGTACCGAAATCGGAAACATCCAGCTTGTTTTTATAATTTTTTATCTGTTCTTTTATTACCGCGCTGATTTCTTCCGGTCTTAAGTTCATTTTGTCTCCTCCCTAATTCAAATTAATTTGACTGTCCATATCGTCAAATCTTTTTCTGATAGAAGCGTCTATCATCTTACCCTCCACGAGGATTTTGATTCCCCCTATCAGTTTGGGATCGATTTCATTAGTTAACTTTATATTCACTTTGAAAAGCTCGGAGGTCTGCTCTTCCAGCTCTTTTATACGCTTCTGATCAAGAGGGATTACCGAGTATACTGTTCCATATGAAATTCCTTCTTTTCTGTCTACAAGTTTTTTATAAACTTTAACCATTTTATCAAAATGCATAGTCCTGCCTTTGTCAATCAGTATATAAAGAAAATTAAGAAGTTCATCACAGATTCTTCCCTCAAAAATTTTTCCGAAAACCCGTTTCTTTTCCTCGGCTGATATGCCGGGGGAGTTTATGAATGTATACAAATCATGCTCACGACTGAAAACCTCTGCCAACTCTGATGCTTCTTCTTTAATCAATTCGGTCTTCTTGGTCTCTGCTGCCGCCTCAAACAAAGCGGTGCCGTAAGTCAGATCAATGGTCAGTTCTTCCATCCCGTACTCCTTGCCTGTCTTATGATCTCATCAACTACAGCTTCTTGTCCTACTTTCTGTATTTCATGCTCTACGATTTTTTCAGCGGCGAGAATAGCAAGTGCTGCGATTTCATGTTTCATATCTACCATGGCCTTTTCCTTTTCTTTCTGAATGGCCGTTTCTGCTTTGGCGATCATATCAGCTGCCTGTTTATTTGCCTCATCTATAATATCTCTGGCCTGAGCGTCAGCTTTGATCTTAGCATTTCTTATTATCTCGCGCCCTTCCTCTTCTACTTTAGCTATGCGTCTGTCATAGTTTTCCATCTTTTCATCGGCTCTTCTGTTGGTAAGTTCTGCGTTATCAAGCGCATCCTTTATAGACTGCTTTCTTTTAGCAAGCATATCCAGAAAAGGCCTATACAGAAACTTGGTCAATATCCCCACTAAGATCAGGAAGTTAATTAAATAAAATATAAATTCCTTTAAGCTGATTCCTAATGCTTCAACCATAATTATGCCTTCCTTCCATTACAGATCTCTGATCTTGTTTTCAGATCTTTGTGAACAACAAAAATGCAACAAGAAGTCCGTAAATACTCAAGGATTCCATGAATGCAAATGAAAGTATCATATTAGTACGAAGCATACCTGCTGCTTCAGGCTGACGTGCCATGCCTTCTAAACCTTTTGCCGCTGCTATTCCCTGTCCGATTCCGGGCCCGATAGTAGTTAATCCTATTGCTAAAGCCGCTCCTATTGCTATTAAACCCATAATTCTTTCTCCTTTCATTACTTTGATCGCCATTGGCGATCATTCAGGTTACACCCTTGCGGTGTTTCATTACTTTGATCGCCATTGGCGATCATCCAGGTTACACCCTTGCGGTGTTTCATTACTTTGATCACTAAAAGTGATCATATCAATAATTGAAATATTTTCAGCCGAACTTTCAATGGTGTTCAGCATCCAATCTATCTATAAATGTTCTTCCTCATCCTCCGGAAGCGCTTCTTTTATATATATGGCCGTAAGAAGCGAAAATACCAGAGCTTGCACCAATCCCATCAGCACGCTAAGCATCTGCATCACTACAGGCAGGCCTATTGGTACCAGATCAAAGAACGATTCTGTAACAGTCTCCTCGCCAAAAATATTTCCATAAAGCCTCAAAGTAAGAGATACAGGTCTTACAATCTCTTCCAAAGCCATCAACGGAAGCAAAAATGCAAAAGGCTTGAGCAAATGTTTATAATATCTGAGTCCATGATGTTCTCTTATTCCTATAATCTGTATAGCCACAAATACGATTATTGCCATTGCCATAGTACAGTTTATCGATCCTGTAGGAGCTGCCAGCCCTTTGATGTGCCCTGATCCGGGAAGAAGCCCCGAGTAATTGGCAAGCAGAATATATATAAACAGTGTTGCTACCAATGGAAAATAACGTCTGCAGGCTTTGCTTCCCATGATTCCCTCAAAAAATCCAAACAACCCTTCTATAGCCCATTCAGCAAAATTCTGAAAACCCGACGGTATGGTCTGCAGCCTCCTGCCGGCTATAACAGAAATCACACAAAGCAGTACAGTAATGACCGCACTTGTTATCATGCCATTTGATATCCCTATAGAATTCAACGCCTCTATCATTGACATCAAGCCTCCTTTTCCATCGTTTTTTTCTGTCCTGCAGCAAGTATTTTATTCATCACTACTAAAGCGATAGCTGTTCCTATCAAAAAAGCAGCCTCATCAAAAGGAACAATATTCCTTACAACAAAGGCCAAAAGCAATGTCAGTATATTTACTGCATAACTGATGAGTGCTCGCGCATAAAGGCCTCCCACCTTTTCCTCCTCCGCAGTTTTTTTCTCACTTTCCTGCAAATACCGCTGCCAAAGAAAAAGATTCTTAAGGTAACCTACTGCTCCTCCTAATATCAGCCCTGCAATAGCGCCTATAACATAAGTCAACCCATCTCATCTCCTCTCTTATGACTTTAAATTATACACCAATTTGCTGGAATTGTGAAACCATTTTTGAATAATTTTTTAATTAACAATCCAGTTTTTTCAACGCATACAGCGTTTTTACAATTTTTGTAACTTAAAAAACAGATAAAATTCCTAAACTTTTTTGTCATATTTTTGACATATCGTCAATCGTCAATCTCATTTATTACATTCTTAAGCCATTTTCTGCTGAAATATCGTTTTGTAAGAAATATACCTTTTACCGCTTCCTCCATTTTAACAGCCAGCACCGCAAGATATATAGGGAACTGAAAATAAAGAGATGTTATAAAAGCCATAGGCACTCCTATGAGCCAGACAGTAGAAGTTTCCGTTATCATTGCGAATTTTGTATCTCCTCCACATCTGAGCGTTCCGGTTACATGCATAGCATTATATACAGTAAGCCACATAGTGGCTCCGTATATAATAAGAATTTTCAGAGCATAATCAGCGCCTTCCTCAGAAAACTTAAATAAGCTGAGCAACGGCTCACCAGCCATAATTACACCAACTCCGAACAATATTCCGATAACAAGTCCCATTTTGACCATCTTTTTAGACATATTATACGCAAGCTCTGTTTTCCCTTCTCCCAGTTTCTGACCTACCAAAATCAATATAGCATCGCCTATGCTGAATGCAGCCATAGCAAACATATTATTTATAGTATTACACGCCTGAATAGCCGCCCCTTCTGCAATTCCTATTCTGGAAAAAGCTGCGATATAAAGAGATGTCCCTATGCCCCACAGAGTTTCATTAGTCGTAGTTGGCAGCGCATTTTTTACAATTTTAAAAGCAATTTCTCTGCTATATCCGAAGAATTCCCTGAAACGTCCGGCGATTTTATTTTTCAACACGAAAACTTCAAATAATATTATCAGCATTTCAAAAAGTCTTGCTATAGCAGTAGCCAGCGCAGCACCTTCTACGCCCAAAGCAGGCATACCCAGTTTCCCAAATATAAATACCCAGTTAAGAAACGTATTCGTAGCCAAGGCTATGACACTTGCTATAAGAGGCAGCACAGACTGCTGTGTCGCTCTAAGCGCCACAGTAAAGGGCTGGGTCACAGCAAGCATAAGGAATGTGAAGGAGCCTATTCTCACATAACCTACTCCTGCCTCTATTACCTCAGGATATTTTGTGAATATGCGCAGTATGTATTCGGGAAAAGCAATTCCCGCAATAAAAAACAGCAGACCTATGCCAAATGCCACAGTTAAGGCAAAGCCTGTTGTCTTTCTTATATTTTTAAAATCCCTGACACCGAAAAACTGAGATATGAAAGTTGCCGATCCTCCGGCAAAACCATAAAGGAGCATCCAGTATATAAAAAAAATCTGTACTGATACTCCTACAGCGTTAAGCTCCACTTCCCCAAGGCTTCCCACCATAAGATTATCTATAAAACTCAGACTTGAACCAATAAGGCTCTGCAGCGCTATAGGCAGAGCCACTTTTGTCATCATTCCCAGAAGTTCTCTGTTATTGAGGGTATTTAGACATTCCGTCTTAATCATTTGATTTTCCCGCTTTCTTCTTCTCTTTTCTCCTTTGTTATCTTATCAGCTTTCAGACTTATATTTCTGTTTCCTGTATCCGACAGCAGAACATATATCAACATAATAGCCACCGCAATAAGTCCCAGATATTCTATTACCAAACCTCTGCTGTACAAAACAGCAACGATACCCATGATCCCGCTTATGCAATACAATATCATAACAGAACGTCTCTGTCCAAATCCCGCTTTCATTATCCTGTGATGAAGATGCTCCCTGTCAGCAGTCCCTATAGACTGATGCTTCGCCACTCTTCTTACTATAGCCATCAGAGTATCAAAAATAGGAAGCCCCAACACAAGAGCCGGAATTATCACAACTACTATCGTAGCACTTTTGGCTGTTCCCAGTATAGATACCGCTGCTATAGAAAAACCTAACAGCTCCGATCCACTGTCTCCCATGAATATCTTAGCCGGATGGAAATTATAAGGAAGAAATCCAAGAGCTGCCCCTGCTATAACCATCATTGCCAGTGTAGGTATATACTGCCCATGTATATATGAAACATATCCTATACACAATGCAGAAATAGCTGATATACCAGCTGCAAGACCATCAAGACCATCTATCAGATTAACTGCATTTGTTATGGCTACTAGCCATATTATCGTTACTATACAACACGCGGCATCTCCGAACATCATATTCCCGGGTCCGAAATAATTAGTTATAAATTCTATACGTATTCCCATGATATAGATAACTGCTGCGCATACTACTTGTCCGCCCAATTTTATGAGGGGACTGAGATCTTTAAGATCATCTATAAGCCCCAGAACGTATATCAGCGTACATCCCACCATTATACTCAGAATATCTTTATGATCCGAAGCAAAGACAGCAAGAGCAACCATAATGCCTATATATATGGCTGTACCTCCAAATCTGGGCATGGGTTTTTTATGTACCCTTCTTTCATCTCTGGGAATATCCATGGCTCCTATTTTCGGAGCCGTCCAAATAGCTAAAGGAGTCGCCGCCGCTGTCACTATCAAAGCCACCGCAAACGGGCCCCATAATTCTATACTGGTCGCTGTCACTAAATCTCTCCTAACATTACTATTTTCAATCCGGCTTCCTTAAGTATATCCACAGACAACTGATCCGGATAACCTTCCTTTACTACTATTCTGCTTATTCCCGCATTTATTATCATTTTAGCACATATGACGCAAGGCTGATGTGTTATGTAAATAGAAGCCCCTTCTATACTCTGACCTAATGTGGCAGCCTGTATTATAGCATTCTGTTCTGCATGCAGGGCTCTGCACAGCTCATGCTTCTCTCCCGACGGTATACCCAGCTGCTGTCTCAAACACCCTCCTTCACGGTCGCCGCAGTGTTCAAGCCCCCTAGGCGCTCCGTTATATCCTGTAGCAACTATATGTTTATCCTTTACTATTACAGCGCCTACATGTCTCCTAAGACAAGTAGAGCGTTTTGCGGTTAAAACCGCCATATCCATAAAATATTCATCCCAGCTGGGTCTGTTGTCCATAATATTCTCCTTGTAATATAACGAAAGTTTCAATAATAAACCTCTGCCAGATAAAGCCCGTAAGGAGGAGCCGTATGGCCTGCCTTACTCCTGTTCTTTGCTTCTAATATTTTTTTCATGTCATGGAGAGGAATCCTGCCGGTTCCTATATCCACTAAAGTTCCTGTGATTATTCTGACCATATTATACAGAAAGCCGTCTCCGCTTACATGAAGCTCTATATCTCTTCCTATATCTCCATCATTAACATTATCTATTCGGTATATGTTTTCTTTGATATCGATATCAAAAATGGTTCTGACAGTAGTCTCCCTGGGTGTCCCACCTGATGCTTCAAAAGATTTGAAATCATGAGTACCTACTATATAGCCGGCAGCCGTTTTCATGGCATCCATATCCAAAGGTGCGGCCACATGATACATATAATTTCTCATAAAAATATCTGTTTCTTTGGAATTTCTTATTCTGTAAATATATTTCTTTCCCTTTGAATCAAA
Source organism: Lentihominibacter sp. (assembly GCF_046951855.1). NCBI lineage: Bacteria > Bacillati > Bacillota > Clostridia > Peptostreptococcales > Anaerovoracaceae > Lentihominibacter > Lentihominibacter sp. The sequence continues at coordinate 25,384 of NZ_JBKTXS010000019.1, forward strand.
TCTCGCATGAAAATCAAGCGGCCTTTCCTCAGCTGAAACGATTTTCACCGGCGACAGAGCAAAAGCCCCCTTTTCATGCCCGCAAAGTATATTGTTTATCACAAGAGCCAATCTTTCAGTAGGTATATTTATATCGGTTCTGAAAGACGCTTTCTGGCCGCGAGCATGTACACCGGCATCCGTTCTGCTTGTCCCACTGAGTGCGATTTCTCTTTTGAGAAGGTCCGACAATACTTTTTCAAGGTATCCCTGCACAGTCGGTCTATCTGGTTGTTTCTGCCATCCGGAAAATTCCGAGCCATCATATTCTATTGTCAATAAAATGTTTTTTTCCATATTAGATTTTATTATATAATATTTTTCTTTCAATTTATAGAGGTTGATTGAATTTCTGCGAAAAACACGAGTCAAACCATGATATTATAATAAAAAAGGCCATACTGCGAATATATAAAATATCCCGCATCCACATATATACGGTCCCAACGGCCTGACTTCATCTTTGCGATATTTTCCCGAAGCCAGACCGACCGCTGCAAAAATACCGCTGAAAAGCGATGAGGCTATGAGAACCGACACAGTCCCCTTAATCCCCAGAACCAGCCCCAAAGAGGCGAAAAGCTTTACATCCCCAAAACCCATCACCTCTTTTTTAAAAGCTGCTCCGCCCAGCACAGCCACCATAAGCATAACGCCCCCGCCTATAAGCGCTCCGGTAAGAGGCTGCCAAACAGAACTGTGATAGGGGATAAAACCGAATGCTGACAACGCCAGCATTATAACAAATTGATCCGGAATAACCATATATTTTAAATCCGCCAGCCCTATTATGAGCATTGCCCAGCACGCGAAAAGGCCTGCTGCAGCAAGTCTCACATCAAAAAAGGAGAGCCTTATGAGAAGACAAATAAACCCAGCTGCATATATCCATCTCCATGGAAAACCTTTTACCCGCTGTATATATGGGTCTTTCAGCTCCTGTGAAGGAGCATGTCCGTAATCACACAACCACTTGGCCGGCATCTTATTGAAAATATATATTGCCGCGAATCCCGCAAGAGTCCCTAAAAACAAACTTACGACTATTTTTACAATAATAATTATCATACCTTTATTCCCCCTTTATCTACTTTATTCTATCAATTTCCTTTTTTAACCACAATATTATTTTGGATATTTTGTCGTAATATGGGGAATGCCGTCGTACGTTTTGTATAGCAAAACCGTTATTTTACCTATAAAATCTCATTAACGGCACAAATGATGAACATTAAGGAGAACGATTATGATAAATAATATATTATCGCCTGAAAGGGACATAGTGTTGATCGTTGACGATACAGCGGCCAACCATGAAGTAATACAAACATTTTTAAATGATATAGGAGTTAAATGCGAGAATGCCTTTGATGGCATGGAAGCCATCACAATGTGCAGTTCTGTGGAAAGTAATTATTATTCCCTGATTCTTATGGATATAAACCTCCCCGGTATGGACGGACTTGAGACCACAAGGAAAATGAGAAAAATGGGAGTAACTTCTCCCGTGATCGCTGTTACTGCTGCAAGTAAAGATGAAGAAAAAATAAAAGTAGCAGAAGCCGAAGATCTTTTCGAACTTCTTCTTTTTAAACCTTTTAATTCATCTGTTTTTTACACTACCATATCACCGTATATAAAATTAGCACTGCTCCGTTCACTGCTTCCTGAAATCAAATCCAACGGCACTGCAACTTTTTCCAATCTTGATCCTGAAGTCTGCGATATCCACACAGCTATAGAAAATATGGGAAACAGTCCGAGACTGTTCATGAAACACTTCAACAACTTCAAAACAAATAACGCGGATCTCTCTTTAAGGCTTACAGAGCTCATAGAAAACAGGCAGTGTTCCGATGCAGCTGTACTTTGCCACTCTATAAAAGGGCTTTCCGGTATGCTGGGTCTCACAGCTTTATATAAACATATAATTGCTCTGGAAGATATATTGAAAAAAGAGGATACCCCTGATGAAGATACACCGACAAATATGTTTAAAATATCTCAGCTTCTCACTTCAATAAATGATGATATCAGGTCCATATGTCAGATGCAACTATAAAAAAGAGCGGTCACTTCACTCTGTCTCGTGACTGCTCTTTTTCATTATTTATCCTTATATAAATATCCCTTTATCTTCCGAAACTTATATTGATGTCTCCTGAATCATTGACAACTTTTATAATATTCTCGCCGTTTCCCTGATTGATATAACCGAAATCCTCATATTTATGGGAACCTGCTTCCACATCTCCAAAATCAGTATACAGATCGAGAGTATAAAGTTCTTCCTTCAGTGTTGTAACTATATCTGTATCTCCGTAATCAGACTTAATATTTGTGTTACCGTAAAATTCACCCTGTAAATCTATATCGCCCGCATCCGCCTCGATAGAGAGACCTTTGCTTTTAAGAACACGCCCTTCTATATCTCCGTAATCAGATATTATATTCATCGTATCGTATGAAACTCTATCCATGCTTATATCCCCGGAATCTGCATTTATACTTACCGTCCCTGCTGATATGTCGCTTATCTCCACATCGCCATAGTCTGTATCTATGTCTATATTCTTTATATTTATTCCCTCCGGAACATATACCTCCAGATAAGGGGATCTGTCTCCTGTCCCCAGATCTATCAAAACTCCGCCTTTCATCTCTCCTGCATCAACCGTGAGAACTCCATTTTCTACTCTGAATATAGGATTATTGGAGTTCTTGTCAAAAGATACTCTTGTCTTAGAGATGTCTCCTTTACAGATCATCACATCTATATCCCCTTTTACGCTTAATGAGTCAAACTGGTCTGTTTCCTTCAGACTTGTATATGTCCTTTCCACATTTCCCCCTCTGAACCATGTATATTTCTCACTGAGCTTATCCATAAAGTGAATTCCCCCTGTAACGTATCCCACAACAGATAGGATAAGGCCCATGCATACAGCTGCAGCACATATTATAAAAAATTTTTTAAGACCTTTATTCATCTTTCCCGCCTCCTTCTTCACCAGTCATCTCATCTTTATAACGCCATTTTTTTTGTTCATTTAAATCTACCATTTTCTTTATACGTCTTCTGTCATTGTGTCTTCTGGCAGCGCTCACCATAGCGCTGGTTCCTGCTTTTACTCCCATCGCAAGCAATACTCCCATTGCCGCCATGAATCCCAATGTACCGATTCCTATTCCCAGAAACAGCAATGCTGTAGGTACAGCAACCGGAACCGCCATAAATCCGAAAACGATAAAGGCTACCGCAGCTACGAAACAACCAATAATGGCTGCGAAAACAGCTGCCACGCATCCTATCAAAGCCACAAAGATAGCTATGACAAGTGCCCCAAGCGCCACAGCCAGAGGGATGGAAACAGGCGCTGAACATATTCCTATCACTACATACCACGCTGCAGAAAGTCCTTTTTTAACAGTAGGTTTATCATCTTCATCAAACAATCTGACCGCATACTCAGATTTTATTTGTCCCGCTACTTTTTTAGGATTGCCCAGATGCTCAAGAACTTCCTGTTCATTTTCTTTTCCTGCCTCGTCAAAGTACTCTTCATAATACTCAATGGCAGCATCTATTTCTTCCTGAGGCAATTTTGATATTTCTGATCTTAGTTTTTCTATAAATTCTTTCCTAGTCATCTTCTCCTCCTCCAACTTTCCTCTTTGGCTCATCATCCAAAAATGTATCTATAGCATTTTTGTAATCCAGCCATTGTACTTTATATTCCTGTAGTTTCTTTTTTCCTTCTTCGGTTATTGAATAGTATCGCCTGTTTCTCCCCTGATATGGTTTATCATATGTCTTACAGAATTTTTCTTTCTGCAGTCTTCTAAGAACCGGATACAGGGTAGATTCGGAGACCACTATCGCTTTCTTCATGGACTGAGTGATCTCATACCCATACGTATCTCCGCCGTTAAGGATCGCTAAAGCACATGCATCCAGCAAGCCCGACTCAATTTTGAAACCCATACTTCCCTCCTTTTATTTGCACAATATTGTTTTCTGTTTAATACTATATATTATATAATATTATTTGTCAATAGAAATTGTATTTTTTATTATGAAAAATTTCAATGCAAAAGAGACTTTGCCTCATGGATTTTCCCTTGAGCCAAAGCCTCTTCTCAGATGCCTCATATTTTAATTTTATTTATAATCTGCCTCATTTCATCGGCATCCGTTATCGTATTCGCTTTATGTCTGAGTGCCGCTGCACCATGGATCCCTTTAATATACCATCCTACATGTTTTCTTATTTCTCTTACGGCAATATGTTCTCCCTTATTTGCTATAACCATATCAAAATGTCTGAGAAGCATATCGGCTCTTTCCTCCTTTGAAGGAGGATCCGGAAGTTCTCCTCCCTCCCAAAGCGCTCTTGCATCTCTAAATATCCATGGATTGCCTAACGCTCCGCGTGCTATCATAACACCGTCACATCCGGTTTTTTTCAACATGTTCACGGCATCTTGACCGCTGAAAACATCTCCGTTTCCGATAACAGGCACTGATACATTCTTCTTGACATCCGCAATCACCTGCCAATCTGATCTTCCTTCATAATACTGTTCTCTTGTCCTGCCGTGAACAGTTATGGCATTCACTCCTGCTGATTCCAACACTTTTGCAGTCTCCACCGCTGTATTCGTTCCTCGTTCAAAACCCATGCGTATTTTTGCTGTCACTGGTTTTTCTGCGGCTTTTACCATGGCGCTTATCACATCATAAAGAACATCGAGCTTTTTCAGGAGCGCCGACCCTTCTCCATTTTTTACGATCTTAGGAACCGGACAACCTACATTAAGATCGAGCACCACATTATCCCGGTGTTTTAACGTCCTTGCTGCAAAGGTCATAATCTCAGGATCACTACCGAACAGCTGAAACGCTACTGCGCCTTCGTCCTTTCCCATATCTAACAAAACTTGACTTTTCCGGTCTCCATACCACAGTCCTTTGGCGCTCACCATTTCCGTACAGACTAAAGAAGCCCCTTGCTTGGCGCAGAGGCTTCTCATCGCTTTATCAGTTATTCCTGCCAATGGAGCGAGAAAAAAAGGACTATCGGGTTTGAAGGATCCTATATTAAAAAGTTTCCTCTCCATATTCACACCTTTCCTGTTCTGCTTTAGAATCAGATTTTCTCACTTTTTTATTTTTTTCATATATAAGCTGCAAGCCTTCAAGCGTCAGCATTTTATCAACATGATCTATGCAGTCTATTCCCGAATCTATCATCGTTGCCAGTCCGCCTGTAGCAATAACCTTAACATCAGCCGAATCATCATTGCTGTACTCACGAAGCTCTTTCTTCATCTTTTTAACTATATAGTCTACCATTCCCATATGACCATATACAAGCCCTGACTGCATACTGTTTATAGTATTTCTGCAGATCACACTTCCCGGGACTTCAAGCTCTACCTTCGGAAGTTTTGCTGTTTTCTCAAAAAGAGCTTCTGAAGATATTTTAAGTCCCGGCGCTATAGTTCCTCCTATATATTCCGCTTTTTCTGATATCGCACAAAAGGTCGTCGCAGTTCCAAAGTCTATTATAATCAGAGGGCCACCATATTTAGCATGTGCTGCCACAGCATTAACGATCCTGTCAGATCCGACCTGCTTGGGATTATCATATTTTACTACTATACCAGTCTTTATGCCTGCACCGATAACTATTGCTTTACGGTGAAAATATTTCAGTGAAAGATGCTGCAGCGTATAAAGCACTGATGGAACTACCGTTGAAATTATCACATCTTTAACGGCTTTCACACTTAATCCCTCATACTGAAACAAAGCCCCGATGATCATTCCATATTCATCTGCACTTTTATTATTATCAGTCTCAAGTCTCCAATTGGTGATCATCTTACCATCTTTGAATACTCCCAATACTATATTTGTATTTCCAACATCAAATGCCAGTAGCATGGTATTCTCCTTTGCTCTGTAGATTTTTACTTAAAATAAAGACGGTCCGTTTGCAACGGCTCTATTGTATCATAAATATAACTATATTCGAAACATTTTTATTTAAGAGTCACGAGAACATCTCCGGTACTTACAGATGTCCCTTTTACTGCAGGTACAGATGAAACTGTTCCGGATGACGGAGCCAATATCTCGTTTTCCATCTTCATGGCTTCAAGGATAACCAGCACATCGCCGCTGCTTACCTTCTGTCCGGGCGCCGCTTTTACATCCAGCACTGTTCCCGGCATCGGCGCTGTAACAGGAATTTCTCCTTCAGCTATCGCTGCTGCTTCAGACTCCTGTTTTTCAGGTTCTGCTGCTGCAGATTCAGAAATATCTGCCGATACAGGCGCTGCAGAAGCTGCCGCAGATTTATATACAGGTGCAGAGCTTCCCGCCTCTTCTACTTCTACTTCATATGTCTTGCCGTTTACGGTGATATTATATTTTTTCATATGTCAAACTTCCTCCGATACCATTAAAATTTTCTGCTTTCTATACAGTCCATTTTGGCTGCGTTAGACCATGATGTATCATTTCCTGATATTCTCGTGATTTTTCTCACTATCAGAGAACTCGATCCACAGTCAGCCCGATAAGCCGCAATAGCAGCCATTATTACTGCCGCCAGTTCTGTTTCAGATATACTCTCGCCACTGTCTGCTGTTTGAGGTTTCTGCAGTTTTGGCTTTTCAATATTTTCTTTTTTAAAAACGGGTTCCGGAATATCCGGCAGCAGGTTCTGCAGAAGCTGCGCCCGTGCCGTATCTTTTTTCTTTCGACTTATATGTCGTACCAACATTGTGATCAGCAGAATCAATACTGCAAAAATACACAGAATTATACATATACCAATAATCATAAAAGGAGCGGAATCAGTAAATTTTTCTACAAAGCTCATTCTGACACCTCCTTAAAGAGGGATATTACCGTGCTTTTTAGCCGGCAGCGATTCCCTTTTCGTGCTCAACATATCCAGCGCACTTATCACTCTTTGTCTTGTAGCTGCCGGTTCGATCACATCATCTACATAACCGAGCCCCGCTGCTATATAAGGATTATTGAATTTTTCCTCATATTCTGCTATCTTTTCAGTTCTTAACGCATCGGGATCATCAGCACTCTTTATCTCCTTTTTAACAGACGAAATTATATTAACAGCCCCTGAAGCACCCATTACAGCTATCTGCGCTGTCGGCCATGCCATTACCATATCCGCTCCCAGTTCTTTGTTGCACATTCCTATGTATGCTCCACCATAAGCTTTTCGCAAGATCACTGTTATCTTAGGAACAGTAGCTTCACAATAGGCATATAACATCTTAGCTCCATGCCTTATTATACCTCCGTATTCCTGACCTGTACCGGGCAGGAATCCCGGAACATCCTCTATAGTAAGAAGCGGTATGTTGAAAGCATCACAACGTCTTATAAATCTTGCCGCTTTATCAGATGCATCTATATCAAGACAACCTGCCCCGAATTTAGGCTGATTTGCAATAACTCCAACCGTGGCCCCATCCATTCTTATAAAACATGTTATCATATTTTTGGCATAATGAGGCATGACATCGTAGATCACACCATTATCAGCAATTTTGATAATAACTTCATACATATCATACGCCTTGTTAGGATTATCAGGAATAATATCATTAAACTCCGGAATCATCCTATTTATATCATCGCCACACTCATAAACAGGAGATCCTTCCATATTATTGGAAGGCATATAACCGAGAAGCTCTCTTACCATCATCAATGTCTCCTCGTCATCCTTACCCACAAAGTGAGCAACTCCGCTAACAGTATTATGCGTCATCGCTCCGCCCAGCTGCTCCGCTGTAACTGACTCTCCTGTTACCGTTTTTATTACTTCAGGTCCCGTAATAAACATCTGACTTGTCTTGTCCACCATAAATACGAAATCTGTTATCGCCGGCGAATAAACGGCTCCTCCCGCACATGGTCCCATTATTACTGATATCTGCGGTATCACACCTGACGATATGGTATTGTTTCTGAAAATCTTGCCAAATCCGGAAAGTGCCGCTACACCTTCCTCAACTCTGGCTCCTCCCGAATCCTGCAATCCTACTATCGGAGCCCCCATCTTAAGAGCCATATTCTGTACTTTGACGATTTTCTCCGCATGATATTCTCCCAGAGATCCTCCGCTGACAGTAAAATCTTGAGCAAAGGCAAACACAAGTCTTCCGTCAACCTGTCCATATCCTGTAACTACACCATCTCCAGGCAGTTCTTTCTTATCCATACCGAAATTACTGCATCGATGCTTAACAAAGGCATCGATTTCTACAAAACTATTTTTATCAAAAAGTATATCAAGCCTTTCCCTTGCTGTAAGTTTTCCTTTGGCATGCTGTGCCTGAATCCTCTTCTCGCCTCCACCTTGTGCGAGTTCTTCTTTCATCTTCCGAAGCTGATCCAGCTTATTCATCTATCCTTCCCTCCTTAAAACCTTCCGATTCTACGCAAAAACCTCCTGGACAGAAAGCTCAATATTACACGCTATCATGCCCGGAAGGTATATAAAATCTTAGTCTCTGAATTTCTTATGGAGCGGATACTTGTCCGTAAGTTCTCTTACGATGGCTCTGGCTTCATTCATAGCCTCTTTATCTTCCGGATTATCTATTACAAGAGCAATGGCATCCACTGTTCTCACAACATCATCTTCATTAAATCCTCTGCTTGTCATGGCAGGTGTTCCCAATCTAAGACCGCTGGTCACAAATGGACTCTGAGGATCATTAGGTATAGCATTTTTATTGGTAGTTATATTGGCATCATCAAGAAGATTTTCCGCCAGTTTCCCTGTTATTCCTTTATTAACAAGCTTAACCAAAACAAGATGGTTATCTGTACCTCCTGAAACAAGCTCAAAATCTTTTGCATTCAGAGCTTTCTCCAAGGCTTTGGCATTATTGAGAACCTGTTGCTGGTATTCCTTAAATTCAGGCTCCATCGCTTCTTTAAAGCATACCGCTTTAGCTGCGATTATATGCATGAGCGGACCGCCCTGCGTCCCCGGAAATATAGCTTTGTCTATAGCTTTGGCATATTCCTCTTTGCAGAGAATCAGTCCTCCTCTGGGACCTCTTAACGTCTTATGAGTAGTGCTGGTAACGATATCAGCGTATTCCATAGGATTAGGATGAAGCCCCGCAGCAACGATGCCTGCTATATGAGCCATATCCACCATAAGAATAGCCCCTACTTCATCAGCAATTTCTCTGAACTTGTCCGCATAAATAGTCCTCGGATAAGCAGACGCACCGGCTACGATAAGTTTATGTCTGTGCTTGAGCGCAAGCTCTCTGACATTATCAAAATCTATCATCTCTGTCTGAGGATTCAGCCCATATGACACAAAATTATAAAGTCTGCCGGAAATATTTACAGGGGATCCATGAGAAAGATGGCCTCCGTTAGACAGATCCATTCCCATAACGGTATCTCCCGGCTCAAGGACTGCCTGATAAACAGCAGTATTGGCGTTAGCTCCTGAGTGAGCCTGAACATTGGCGTGATCCGCACCGAAAATCTTTTTTACCCTCTCTATTGCAAGTGTCTCTACTTCATCTACACACTCACAGCCTCCGTAATACCTTTTTCCCGGATATCCTTCAGCATACTTGTTTGTCAGAGCGCTCCCCGCAGCCTCCATAATTTCATAATTAACAAAATTCTCCGAAGCTATCATCTCAATCTTCGTTTCCTGACGGTTTATCTCCTTCTTTATTGCTGCCGTAATTTCCGGATCCGCTTTCTCCAAGTAATTAAAGTACATTTTCTTCTCCTATCTTCCTGTATGTTATATGTGATTTGAAATATTTTTACTGTCAGCTGACGACTCTTTCCAGCCTTTTCAATGCAAGCGCCATGGTAAGCCCCGGAATTATTCTGTTTCCGGTTATCTCCACTCCCAACATCTCATTGATCTTTTTAAGCCTGTACTGTACCGTATTAGTGTGTATACCCATGAATTCAGCAGTCTTGCCGCTGTTCATGCCTGCATCGAGCACAAAAGTTTCAAGAGTCTCAAGAAGCTGCTTTCCTTTGTTCTCTCCCGCTTCTTTGAACGGGTCCAGAAGCTGTATATAATTTTTCTTTACAAAACCTCCCTGTATCTGTATATTGATACAGTTACTGACTAAAGTCAGTTCATATTTAGTAAATACCCGCTTATAGGGAAAAACATTCTGCACGAAAGACCAACTCTCGCTTATAAGCCTGTATGCATCTCCCGCACCCTCTATGCCGTTAAGCCCTGTTACATGAAATATCCTCGCTTTTTTATTCCCCTTGAGCTTGTCGAAAAGCCTGACACAGCTATTTTTGAGAGCCGCACTGCCCCCACTGTCTTCAAAAGTCAGTATCATTCCATATGTCTCATCACCCTCGGTGATCTTCATAACATTGAGATCTTCCTCTTTCTCAAACTCTGCGAATACGTGACTTTCCACTTCTGTTCCTATTCCTTTTGAAAAGAATACACTTAGGATATCATCACCGCTTATCTTAGCTTCATCTTTAAGTGTATAAGCAAGGCTTTTATTGCCTCTTATCAAAGCTTTTATAAATTCAGCCTTGGCATCCCGCTCAGGAGTGTACTTCCACATCCCCATAGCAAGTTCTATTATTTCAGCCAGCTTTGTAATCTCACCGGCCGTATACGAGTCTTCATTATCCACGATAAACATATAGTATTTGTCATTGTTGATACTTACCGGTCCCCAGTACGTAAGAACACCGTTAACATCTATCATGGTGTATACCTTAGAATTGCTCTCGACATTACGCTCTTTTCCAAGCTTTATAGCATCAGATATGGTTGCCTTATGCCGGGTTTCCACCGTTAGTATAGGGTTAAAATCTTCGCTTAATATTATCAGCTGAAAATCATTGTTTATAGCTGCCTCTCTCACGGCAGACTGAAAATTACTATGCTTTTCAAAATTAAGCAAATGAAAAACCGTATTGCTTATAAGGCTGTTGCTGAAGTTATCGCCGTACAAGACTTTATCCATAACCTCAGTGATAGCTTCTGTATACTCAGCTTCTGCCGGCATTAGAATAAGGGGCACAAGCTCACGTTCGGCTGTCTCTATAACCCTGTGATCAAGAGATCTTACGGCTCTTCCTACATAATATACAGCCAGCGCCGCACAGCCTCTTCTGGCGATATGACGTACAAAACTGCATTGCTTATCTACATCATCTTTTATTCCCAGAAAACCTGTAAGAAAGATCTCCGCTTTGTTTACACGGTAAAATTTCAAATCATCATTATCACATGCATCAAGAACAGATATGGATTTGACGTCATTAGAAAGATTCAGTTTGCCGGCAACTACCTCTGCACCTTCAAATGCTTCCAGTTCCAGACAGTCCGCAACAGTAACCTTCATTATTCATTCCTCTTTCCATCATGAGACTGCTGATCATCATCGCCGTCTTCTTCATCAGTCTGATCATCATCGTCATTGAGATAATCTGTATCATAGACTGCAAGTTCTTCCTCACTCGGCATATCATCATCACTGATATCTTCTTCTGAAGGAGTTTCATCCTCAGCAGGAACCTCGTCCTGAGGTTTTGACAGATTTGTAGGATTAAAAGGTTCAGCTGTTTTAGTCTTATCGTTGTATATCATTATAGTCGGCTTGAATTTTGAGTTTCTGTTCTTCTCTTCTAATTCTTTTGCAGCTTCCTCAAGTCTCTTTCTCTCCAGCTCCGCCTCTCTCTTACGCATCTTCTCGGACTGTTCAGCTTCAATTCTATCAAGCTCACGCTTCTTTTCCATCTTGCTCTTAAGCTCTTCTGCCAGCTCCTTAGGTGTGAGAATTCCATCGTAAAGCTTTATAAACTGTTCATTGTCAAGGGTCTCAACTTCCAGAAGACCTTCAGCTACTGCCTTGAGCTGTTCCATATTTTCCTGAAGGATAGCCTTTGCAGCAGCATAAGCCTCTTCAATTATTGCCTTTACTTCCTCATCTATCTCGGATGCCGTCTCTTCTGAATAATTCTTCCTCGTGGAGAAATCTTTACCCAGGAACACTTCGTCTGATGAGCTGTAGTTTACAGGCCCCAGTTTTTCACTGAATCCATACTTTGTAACCATTTCCTTGGCTATATCCGTAGCTCGCTGTATATCATTGCTGGCACCTGTGCTGACATCATCCAGCGTCAACATTTCGGCCACACGACCTCCCAGCAAATGGATTATCTGTTCCCGCATGGTTTCCTTTGTTCCATAGTATTTGTCTTCCTTAGGAAGTATCATTGTAAATCCGCCGGCTCTTCCTCTCGGTATTATGGTTATCTGATGGACTGGATCTGTCTTAGGAAGTACGTGAGCCACCACAGCATGACCCGCCTCATGATAGGCCGTAAGCTTCCGTTCTTCTTCGCTTATAACTCTGCTCTTTTTCTCAGGCCCGGCAATTACCTTGGTTATAGCTTCCTCTATCTCTTCCATCCTTATCTTCATGCCGTTTCTTCGAGCAGCCAAAAGCGCCGCTTCATTGAGCATATTCTCTATATCGGCAGGCGAAAATCCCGGAGTTCTTCTTGCCAAGACTTTTGGATCCACACCTTCATCCAGAGGTTTGTTTCTGGAATGTATTCTGAAAATCTCTTCCCTTCCTACTATATCAGGGATTCCTATCACTATCTGTCTGTCAAATCTTCCCGGTCTGAGAAGTGCCGGGTCAAGAACATCAGGTCTGTTGGTGGCTGCCAGTATTATTATTCCTGCATTATCAGCAAAACCGTCCATCTCGACCAGAAGCTGATTGAGAGTCTGTTCTCTTTCATCATGACCGCCTCCTAAACCTGCGCCTCTCTTTCGGCCAACGGCGTCTATCTCGTCTATGAACACTATACACGGAGCATTTTTCTTAGCCTGCTCAAACAAATCTCTTACTCTTGAAGCTCCTACACCTACAAACATTTCAACGAAATCCGATCCGCTGATGGTAAAGAACGGAACGCCTGCTTCACCTGCGGTTGCTCTTGAAATATATGTTTTTCCTGTTCCCGGAGGCCCTACAAGTAATATACCCTTAGGAATCCTGGCTCCTAAACTGTTATATTTGGCAGGATGTCTCAGAAAGTCTACGATTTCTTCCAGTTCTTCCTTTTCCTCTTTAAGTCCGGCCACATCTTTAAAGGTTATCTTCTTAAGATCACTGTCCTTTTGGAGTTTAGCTCTGCTCTTTCCGAAAGACATAGCTTTACCTCCGCCGCCGCTCTGATTCATTATCAGAATAAAGAATACTACCATTATGCCAATCATTATCAGCGTCGGCAGCAAGCTTATCCATATGGATTCCTTTTTCGGCTCATCACTCTCCAGCTTCAGATTGCCTTCATCAACCTGAGGCATGATATATGAATCATATATATAGCTCAAGTCTACCGCACTGTTGACATAAGCGTACACTTTCTCCCCCGATTTAAGCTCGGCAGTGAGTTTCGTTTCCGTAACGTTAATATTCTCTACTTCATTTTCTTTCAGGTATTTAACCATAGTGGAAGTTTTCACTTCCTTCTGTTCCTCTGTAGTACCGCTGTTGTAAAACCACACCATTGCCAGTACAAGCCCGAATATGACCACATAGATTCCAATGTTTTTTGCCTTTTTCAAGTTAATTTTCCTCCCGGTAATGTTTATATCTGTAATTTTTTTGTTATTTTATACAAATTTATCATGTCATTTTATCATGTAAACCAAGTTCCTTCAATAGAAGCATCATCTTTTTTATGGTAAATTCACACAAACTTCAGTTTTTAAAGAATATCACTTTTCCTTTTTCGACTTTCAATCTGTATCCGTGTGGGAATTCCACTACCTTGGGTGCTTGTTTTTTCTTTATTACAGCATCCGCAGATTTTATGCGTTCCTGTGAGATATCCTTATCCAGTCCTATATCAGAAAATGCTTTCATGATAAGCCTGTGACGTATGGCATCATGAATCTTGCTCAATTCCTCGCGTTTCATGACAACAACTCCTGCACCGCCTGCTTCTTTATTCTCTTTTCGAATTACAACTGTCTCATATACTCTTTCAGTCTGCTGCCACAGATAGTCTTTATCTTCAGAAGCTATCTGCCCGAGCCTCACAAGGCATTGCTTTATATTCTCATTATAACTACCTTCTATTAAAGGTATAAGCTCAAGTCTTATTTTATTTCTGGTATAAACCGATTCATTGTTGGTGTGATCCGTGACAGGATCAAGTCTGTTCTCATGACAGTAGCTTTCTATAGAATCCCTGTACACATCCAATAGAGGCCTTATAACGCTGAATCCTCTTTCCTTCCTTTCGTAAGCTATTCCTGCCAGACCATCTGTTCCTGTTCCGCGAAGAAACCTGAAAAGAATAGTCTCCGCCTGATCAT
>NZ_JBKTXS010000020.1:0-24512 GCF_046951855.1 Lentihominibacter sp.
AGATTAGGCAGACACCGTCAAAGTCTGCTTTACCAACTGGATAAAATAGAAGATCTTACAGGCCTTTCATTAAAAAACAGTGATGAACTTTTTCTTCTGGAGGTATGTGTAAGGCTGCATGTAGATCTGTCATCATATAAGTAATTGCTTATACTTCATTTTTTCTTATTCCCTTGCTGCTTAAGGCAACGACATCAGACAGTATAATTCACAGATTCCGTATATTAAAAATTCAAAAATCAAAGCCTCTTTCTTCCTTTCAACAGTTGCTTTTTTTAATCAAAGGCTTTATACTTTTGACTATCTATAGTATAATTTGATACATAAAACGCAAATTTAAAAAGTGAGGAAATAATATGCAAGATTTTAGAAAAGAATATGAAAGCAAGCTGATAACTGCAGAAAATGCGGTAAAACTGGTCAAATCCGGAGACTGGATAGATTTCGGATGGGGTACCGGTATTCCTTTTGATCTGGACAGAGAAATGGCAAAAAGAATAAAGGAAGACGATCTATATGATCTAAAATTCCGTGGCGGTATAGCGCTGAGAGTTCCTGAGATCTTCAAAATAGAAAATGCACCCAAGCATCTCTGCTGGAATAGCTGGCACATGACAGGAATCGAAAGAAAAGCCATCGCCCAAGGTATAGCTTACTACGCTCCTATCAGATATTCCGAGCTGCCCAGATATTACAGAGACCTGCCTGATCCTGTGGATGTAGCTATGATAAGGGTCACTCCTATGGATGAAGAAGGCTATTTCAACTTTGGTCCGAGTGCATCACATATGGCTGATATGTGCAGCAGGGCAAAATGTATCGTAGTAGAAGTAAATGAAAATCTGCCTTTGGCTCTCGGAGGAAATCCGGGCGGAGAAAAAATACATATCTCAAAAATTGACCATATCGTTGAAAGCAGTAATACTCCTATGGAAGAGCTTGGCGCAGCCAAAAGCGGCGAAATCGATGAAAAAGTTGCTGAATATATCGTTGAAGAGATTCCTAACGGTGCATGCCTGCAGCTTGGCATCGGCGGAATGCCTAATGCTGTAGGATCACTGATTGCCAAATCAGATCTCAAAGATCTGGGCGTCCATACAGAAATGTATGTAGATGCTTTCGTTGATATCGCTATGGAAGGCAAAATAAACGGTTCCAAGAAAACCATTGATACAGGCAGACAGGCATATGCTTTTGGAGCCGGGACAAAGAAACTTTACGATTACATCCATAACAATCCTGAGTGCCTCAGCGCTCCGGTAGATTATACAAATGACATAAGAGTAGTCAGTTCCATAGATAACTTTATCTCCATCAACAATGCTGTTGATATAGACCTATTCGGCCAAGTAAATGCCGAATCGGCAGGAATAAAGCACATAAGCGGAGCAGGCGGACAGCTTGATTTCGTTCTGGGAGCTTATTTATCTAAAGGCGGAAAAAGCTTCATCTGCTGCTCTTCCACATTTACAGACAAAGCAGGCAAAATGCATTCGAGAATCAGACCTACACTGGCAGACGGCTCCATCGTGACAGATACGCGAACTAATACTCATTATGTTGTCACAGAATACGGAAAAGTCAACCTCAAAGGACTTACTACATGGGAAAGAGCAGAAGCGCTCATCTCCATTGCTCATCCTGACTTTAGAGATGAGCTGATAAAAGATGCTGAAAAAATGGGAATCTGGAGAAACAGCAACAGAAAATAATTCGTTTTCACCGTTACTTTTTCAAAAACAGATTTTGTTATATGTTAATATCATAAATATAAAAAGGAGTTTAATCCTCGCTGACATTGCCCGGGAATTAAACTCCTTTCATATTTATTTGCTAATTATGCAGTGCCTCGACAAATGTAGGCAGGAACTGTTTCTTTCTTGAAACTATCCCTTTAAGTATTATTTTTTCCTCATCTTTCGGTATACCGAAAGCTTCTCTCGCTGTCTTCCCGGCCATAGATCCGTAACACAGAAGTTCTGAACTTGTCTCTATGATATTAGTCATCATAAGAAACATCATATCAAGATCCTGGTTTTCCATAACAACTTTTAAGGATGGCTCAACTTTTTCCTTTATCTTATCAAGTTCCTCCTGATCCATAGATGTTATCTGACTGACACCAAATGAATAACCTTCATTAGAAAAGATCTTGAAGTCCTGATAACATATTTCTTCAGGCGTCTTGCTCTGAAGGCTGCTTGCTGCTTCAAACATCTTATGAGCCAGTTCCCTTGGCTCAACACCTGCAATCTCAGCGAGCTTCGTACACGTTATTCTGTCCGCTTCCGTACATGTAGGCGATCTGAACATAAGTGTATCCGAAATTATTGCAGCAGTTAAAAGGCCTGCGATCTTTTTATCCGGAATAATTCCCATTTCTTTATACATCTGCGTAATGATGGTAGCCGTACAGCCCACAGGCTGATTTCTGAAATATACAGGACCCAGTGTCTCAAAGCCTCCAAGCCTGTGATGATCTATGATCTCAAGAACCTCCGCCTGCTCAATACCATCGACAGCCTGAGTTATCTCATTATGATCCACCAGAATAACTTTTTTTCTGTTGATATTGAGAAGCCTTCTTCGGGAGATCAGTCCCAGATACATTCCGTCTTTATCTATCACAGGAAAATTATGAAATCTATTGGTTCTCATCATTTCCTCGACAGACTCAAGAGAATCAGTAAGCTGAAACGTCAGCAGATTTTCATGAGTCATAAAAAAGCTGACAGGAATACTCTGATTTATCAGCCTTGCTGTTGTAAAAGTATCATGAGGTGTACTGATAATTATACAGTCTCTTTCAGTTGCAAGCTTTTTTATAGCTTTCGTCGGAATAGATCCCTGACACATAACCAGACACTTAGCCCCGAGTTCTATCGCAGTAAAATGTGTTTCAAATCGATTTCCGGTAATGACAAGATCCGATTCTTCTATAAATCCTTCCATTACATCAGGACTGGATGCAGCAATAGTCACCTTGCCTGACTCAAAGCACTCGTTATGATCCCCGCAGATAATATGCCCTCCGAGAGTCTCTGCAATACTGGAAAATTTCGTTTTAGCATTGGCCAGTACGTGACTGTCACTTTCATCCATATATGACTGAGCTATATCTGTTATGGAAACTATTCCCTCCACTTTTCCTTCAGAAAGAACCGGCACCGACCGCGCCCCCTGCTCATCCATCAGATCCCACGCACGTTTAATAGAATCTCCACTCTCGATACCTCTTATTAGATTCAAATCTATATCGCTTATTTCGGGCTGAACCGTACCTATATACTGCGGCGCCTTAACACCGAAATAATCAAGTACAAACTTTGTTTCTTCATTGACGATCCCGGCTCTGCATGCTATATAATCCGCACAGCCCACTTGATTCTTTAGCGCCGTGTATGCGATAGCCGAGCAGATAGAGTCAGTATCCGGGTTTTTGTGTCCTATGACATAAACCTTCTCTTTCGTGTTATTTTCTTCATTATTCATGATATTCTCCTAGCTATTAGTCATGGAGATAGTATACCACAATTTATTCACAGTTCAAAAAGAAAAGCTCTATTTAAACGTGCATATTAATGTAAATTTTTTGTTAAGTCTGCAATTTTTGAATTAAGAAATTTATTACTTTTCAAAAAAGTAATTGATTAATCTTTCCATATATGTTAAACTAATAAAAGTAATTGATTTGATTTCAAGGCTTTTCACAGACAATGATTTCTTTTAATTCATTGCTGGAAAAGCTTTTTTATTTTTACACCCAAAGATTATGGAGGTACTGATTATGAATAACGGTATAGTGAAATGGTTTAATGCTCAAAAGGGATATGGATTTATTACAGATTCCGAAACAGGAAAAGATGTTTTCGTACATTTTTCTGCTATCATCTCTGATGATTTCAAAAGTCTTGACGAAGGACAGAAAGTGACATTCGACACAGAACCTGATCCAAAAGACAGAAGCAAGATGAAAGCAGTTAACGTTCGCGCTGCATAGATTCCAAAAAAAGGCTGCATATCAAGTTGATATGCAGCTTCTTTTTTATATCTGTATACAAAAAGGCAAAATATAACAAATTTGCTGCCTATCTGCTGAAATATGCAAAAAGCTCATGAATCAAACGAAGCGCTGCCCATGAAGTTATATTGTTTACGTCAAGTTCAGGAGCTACCTCTACTATATCCACAGCTCTTACAGGAAGTCCCTCGATAATCATTTTAAACAACTCTGTAAGCTGAATGCTTGTCAGACCACCTGATTGCGGCGTCCCGGTTCCGGGCGCAAAAGCAGGATCCAGAACATCAATATCAATAGTAAAATACAAAGCATCATAATCACTGAATTTGTTTTTTAGTTTCTCATATACAGCCTCCGGTCCTATCTTATGAACCTCTTTAGCCTTTACCACTGTGATGTCCGGATTCTTATCAAGTACTTCAAGTTCTGCCTTCTCTGCAACTCGAATACCGACAAAAAACAGGTCTTCCCCCGTAATCATTTCATCTAAGGCGCGTGCTTCGGTACAGGCATGCGACCATTTATGGCCATCATATTCATCACACAGATCATAGTGAGCATCAAAGTGAATGACGCCTATCCTCGCACCCTCTTTTTTGCCTTTATGATACTTTGAAAACGCCTTATGCAGAGGAATAGTGACCGAATGATCTCCACCCAAAAAAAGACACATCTTATCTGATGCCATAAGCTCATACGCTTCTTCCTCTACCTTTTCATAATAATTCTTCCAATCAAGGTCCTGAGGGATATCCCCGATATCAAACAGAATCCCATCCTTTATTATCACATCATCTTCTGTTACATCCGACATCTCCGAAGAGAGATTTCGAATTGTTTCAGGCCCCTTGGCCGCACCTCTTCCCAAGCTTACCGCATTATCAAAAGGAACTCCCATAATACACAGTTTTGCTTTTTCAACAGAATCCGCACTCCATCTCAGCCACGAATCATTCATTAATTTCGAATATTTAAGCATAATATAAACCTCCACTGTTGATTTTACTTTAACCACAGCATATACTATGGAGTAACTCTATAGTCAAGGAGATCTTATATGAAATTTAATGATAAAATCATTTATTCAACCGGTGAATTCGCTGCATATTTTGGAATCAAGAAAGACACACTCCTCTATTACGATAAAATCAATCTCTTCCGGCCTGCAGGAATCCGCAGCAATGGATATCGATATTACACTGCTTCCCAGATTGCCCCTTTCCGCACACTTTTATCCATGCGAGAGCTTAATGTCCCGATTAATAAACTTTTACCTTACTTTCAAAATCCTTCTGCAAAAAAACTGTCCGATTTGACAACTTCACAGCTTACTAAAATAGATGAAGAAATCTCAAAACTTACCCAAATACAATTGCTTCTTAAACAATTAACAGACTCCGTAAACGAAGGCTTAAATGCAGAGTACGGAAAAGTCCTCATAGTCTCACTGTCTGATACTTATCTCCTTTACAGCAAGCAGACAGTTACTGATCCTGAAACATCAGAAGAACAGTGGGCTGATATACATAATGATTTTATTATGAGCTCCAATATCCCGGGAAGTTCCAACGTAGGCTCAGTTCTTTCAGAAAATGATCTGAAGAATAAAGTCTACAACCACATCAACAGGCTTTTTACCGAAGGCACTTGTCATACCGGAAGACTGCGAAAAGGCGGTACATATGCCGTATACTACCACAAAGGATTATACAGTCACATGAAACACGCCTACAGTAATATGTTCAGGCAAATAAATGAGCTTGGTTATATACCTGTAGGAGATGCTTATGAAGAATATCTCATAGCAGAGACTGCTTCAGCAAATGAAGAAGAATATGTTACAAAAATTACGATAAATGTTAAGGGGAGCTGTCAATGAGCCCCCCTGCAATATTTAAATATCACTATCCTTCAAATATTATTTGTCCTTCTTTTATCGTATAGACCACATTCATCTCATATATAGACTCTTTATCTGCATGTTCATAAGGATTCTTATCTATCACTGTAATATCCGCCTTTTTTCCCACTTCAAGGCTTCCGTTTACTTTTTCCTCATTTATGGCATAGGCTGCATTAACTGTATACATTTTCAACGCATCTGTAACGGATATATTTCTTACCGGATTATTTCCATTAACACACGATGCAATATCCGTCAGCGGTTCAATAGCTGTCACAGGGCAGTCTGATCCCCCACACACGATATTTCCTTCATCTATTATCCTGTTAAACGGATCCCAGCCGTCAGCCCGCTCACGTCCCAGAATCATCTCAAACTCTCCGCCTTCTTTTTTATCCCATAAATATGTAAATCCCGGCTGCATCGATAGAATCAGCTTCAGATCTTTGGCCATTTTTATCTGTTGCTCTGTAGGAAGGCAAAAGTGTTCTATCCTGTGCCTCAGATCTTTTTCGCCCTGCTCCATAATCACTCGGCGATAAGTATATATAAGCTGATCTATAGCTCTCGTTCCCACAGCATGCATGGAACACTGAAGCCCCGCTTCATGAGCTTTCGATATTACTTGATATACCTCATCATCTGTATGATACAAAACCCCCCTCAGTTCGGGAGCAGTAACATAAGGTTCAAAATTTGCCATAGTATATTCAAATAAAGCTCCGTCTAATGTAAGGCAACCGCCCACTCGCGGCAGATTCAGATCTACCGCCTTTTGGACTTCCCACGTCTGATAAAACGGCACGATATCAATACAAAGTGAATCTCGGCGATCTAATATAAGATCCATGTCTCTGTCATTTCTTACAAACTGACCAAACAAACCATGTATTGTGGTCACACCTTTTTTTGCGGCATGATTCGCGCAGTCTTCTATGAATTTCCACAGCTCATTATCTGAAAGAGAGCCTAAAATATTGGCCGTAGCAAGAAATGAAGATTCATCTGATGAATAAACTCCACTGACCTTATTTCCTTCTCTCTCTACTCCGGGAAGATGTCCCGGAACTTGCGCTATATCCTTTCCTTTGGAATTAACTGCGCAGCCATGGAGTGTTGCTGCAAATATTACAACTTTATGTTCGCCGCAGATCTCATCCAGCTCCCACCTTGTGGGATACCTATCTTCCTTTATATTCTGAGGAACATAATTCACACCATATACCCATCCATCCCCCGGCTCCTGCGTACACCTCTTTTGCAAGACTTTAAGAACTTCCTTTATCGTACTGCACTCTTGCAGATCAACACCATTTAGATTAATGCCGGCATTCAATACATGCACATGACAATCAGTAAGACCCGGCAAAACGGTATTCCCGGCGGCATCGATGATTTTATCAGCATTTCCTTCGTGCCTTTCGCTGCCCATTTCAGCAATTATGCCATCTTTTACAGCTATCCAGCTGCAGTTTTCCTGTTTTTGAGCCATAGAAATAATATTGGCATTCTCGATTATTAAGTCATATCTCATATAAAACTCTCCTTTCTTACATTAAATCTGATCTCTCATGCAGTTCTTCCCGGCTGATTCTGTTTTTAAAGTAGAATTTCTTTGAACAGAATATCCCCCGCAATATTGCAGAAATAAACAAAAAGCTTGCCATCAGCACAAATGCCGGCGTATATGAACCTGTCAAATCATATATCATTCCAACTATCGTAGATCCGAACGCCACACCCAAAGCTATAAATATATTTAAATATGCTATGAATTTCCCTATCTCTTTTTCACCGAACATATGATTCATAATCAGCGGCGAGATAACATTTACCGCAGGGCATCCAAAACCATATCCTAAGATAAGGACCGTTACAAGCCATGGACAGCTTGGTATTGCAATAGTCGCTATGAAAGCTATCCCAAAAATAATGGAAACAACAACTGCTCCGCCGATGAGTTTAAATCTGTCCACATACGCTCCAACAACTATCTGACCTATTGCAAGCGCCCCAAACATGAGAGAAAATACAGATGAAGCCGTGGAATTTGATAGGCCGCCAAGCTGCAAAAACGGCATAGTATGACTCAAAACAGTTCCGGAAGCAATGGTAATAGTTGTTGCCGATAAAAGAACGATCCAAGTAGAAGGCCTCTTTATCGCCCTTTTAAATGTAGCTCCTGTCGCTTCACCATTCTCTGACTTTACTTCTTCCAAATCGCCTTTTCGTGTAAGCCCCTTTTCCTCAGGAGACCACTTCATGAATACTAACACGCATGGGATACATATGACTGCCAAACAAGCCGCTATTATGAGATATCCCCATCTCCACCCCATATTTTGTACCACTATATTCATCAGCCATGACATCACCATTGCACCGAGAGGAGAAAACAGGATTCCCAAAGCAATCCCCCTTAGTTTAAGACCAAACCAGTTACTTATTATTACTGTACACGGAGTACTTGTTAAAAGAGAAAAACAAAAACCCTGAGGTATAGCCAGTAAATAAAAGTGCCACAATTCCTGCGCTGCTGCAAACCCTGCAAAAGATACAGCGCCACAGACAGCTCCGAAAATCATGATTTTTCTGATATACTGACCAGTCATTCTGCTCTGAAATATGAACAAAGCAAGAACACTTGAAAGACACTGAATTGTAACATATACAGAAAACTGACCTATACTGAATCCCAAGTCAGAAGTCACAGGCAGGAAAAAAACACCTGTAATAGATATGATACAGGAATAACCAAATACTATAAGTATAAATCCTGCCAATGTTGCCCACCATCCGAAATAAACTTTTCCGCTGGTATCGAAAATTTTGCTTTCTTTCATTTTTTAAATCCCTCCTAAATCTTGATTATCTATTGATATCATTTTAGGTTTGATTCGCCATTATTGAAATAGTACGAATTTTCATTTTTATTCACAGAAAGGGCCTATCTTCCTGATTTTGTAATTTTTTTCAACATACGGAGTATTGTTTCGCTCAAAATGTGTATGTTATTATATAGAAAATAACTGTTGTTTATTTGATACGGAGGTAGGATGATATGTATAAATTTGAAGGAAATGATGTAAGCCTTATGAATCATATTATTTATACTATCTATAATGTAGAGAATATTGATGACATGCGTATGGATTTTTTAAAGCTCCTTAAACACCTTATTCCCTTCGATACTGCTAATTTCTATCTGATAGAATCAGATTCCGACGGTGTTCATACATTCAAGAGTCTCATAAATGAAAATACATTAAAAAATCCTAATGTTGACGATGTACTTCAAAAGCATATGAAGACAGGATTTGAAATAGATAATATGCACTGGCTTTATGATACTAAAAAATCCAGTGCCTATCGCCTTACAGATTTAATATCAGAAGATATTTTTACTGCCACTGATTATTACAAAGAACTTTTCGTCCCTTTTAATCTCCATTTCGGAGCACAGACAACACTGGTAAAAAACGGAGATCTTGTCGGCCTTTTAGGTTTATTCAGATGTAAACCCGCACCTAACTTTACCGATAAAGAGATTTTTCAGCTGGACTGTCTGAAAGATCATCTATCAGTACGTCTTTACAATGCGCGCATACCAAAAGATCCATATCACACAGGCCATGAAGGATATCGCCAAAAATATGATCTGACTCCAAGAGAATATGAAATTCTGGTTCTTTTGTTTAATGGCCTTTCAAATGATCAAATCGTACAAAAGTTATTTATTTCCGAAAACACCTTAAGACGACACATCTATAACCTCTTCAGTAAATTAGGCATACAAGAACGATGGCAATTATACTTCTTATAAAATAAATACGAAAAAATCCCCCGATTCCAAGGGTTGGAATTCGGGGGTTTCCACACAAATGTGATGTGAGCTGTTGCCAAAATGATTGGTTGTCTGCGCCGTAGATTGCAACCTTGCTTCGCTTCGGGCAATCCTGACGGGGGACCTTCTGGCAACTCGTTCTTCGTTGGGATAGATCTCCCTAACGTTTGGAGAACTGACTTGCTCTTCTTGCTTTCTTGAGTCCGTATTTCTTTCTTTCCTTCATTCTTGAGTCTCTTGTAAGGAATCCTGCCGCTTTGAGGGCCGGTCTGTAAGCTTCTCTGTCTGCTTCACAGAGGGCTCTTGAAATACCGTGTCTTAAAGCTCCTGCCTGACCTGTGTAGCCGCCGCCGTGAACTGTTGCGATAACATCGAACTTGCCTTCGCAGCCTGCGATTTCAAAAGGTCTCTTAACTTCTCTCTTTACGATTTCCTGTGCAAGGTAATCATCCAGAGGCTTCTTGTTAACTGTGATATTTCCGTTACCAGGGATTAATCTAACTCTAGCAACTGAGGATTTTCTTCTTCCTGTTCCGTAATACTGTGTTTTTGCCATCGTTTAATTCCTCCCTTCCTTAAATATCCAAAACTTCCGGTTTCTGAGCAGCGTGATCATGCTCAGGACCTGCATATACCTTTAACTTCTTGTACATCTGTCTGCCCAGTTTTCCGTTAGGCATCATGCCCTTTACAGCGTGTCTCACAACTTCTGTAGGATGCTTTTCCATCATCTTTTCAAAAGTCAGCTCTCTGAGACCGCCCGGATAGCCGGTATGTCTCTTGTAAATCTTTTCTTTTCTCTTTTTGCCTGTTACCTCTACCTTCTCTGCATTGATAACGATAACGTAATCCCCGCAGTCAACGTGAGGCGTGTAAGTCGGCTTATTCTTACCTCTGAGAACAGCGGCAATCTGCGAAGCCATTCTTCCCAAGTTCTTGCCTTCAGCATCCACAACGTACCATTTACGTTCTACTTCTGCAGGCTTTGCGATAAATGAACTCATCTTCTTTTCCTTTCTACCTACTGGGATCAAAACTCCGTGAGCTTATCAGCGTTTGCCGGAATTTAATCTTTTTCGGCCCTGCCTACTGAATTTTATGAAAGGGCTGCAAATTCTCTTTCGTAAAATTTTTTCGGCGTTACTAAAACTTATTTTGTTTAGCCGTGCTGGCCCGGACGGATATCCATCCTGCTCACACGAAAAATCTGTGTCGGCATGCGACACAGATTCATTTTACACGCATAAGGCTATATTGTCAAAGTTTTTTTGCAGATTTATCCCTCATATTTCCTGAAAACCAGTCCGGCATTCTGACCTCCGAATCCGAACGCTGTGGTCATGGCGATATCCACCTTCTGTTTTCGGCAAACCCCGGCAACAAAGTCAAAATCCTCCTCAGGTTCATCCAGATTTAATGTAGGCGGTATAATACCATACCTCATTGCCTGAATACAAGCTATGGACTCAGTGAGTCCGCCTCCTCCCATTACATGTCCCGTAGCGCCCTTAGTAGAACTTACCGCAGGACGGCAATCTCCGAAAACTGCCTTAAGAGCAGCCATCTCTGCCTGATCACCCAGCTTCGTTCCTGTTCCGTGAGCGTTTATGTAATCCACATCCTCAGGCTTCATTCCTGCTCTCGACAAAGCTTTCCTCATACATTCCGCAGACATTTTCCCCTCAGGATCGGACTTTGTGACATGAAACGCATCATTGTTGTTTGCCCATCCGGCAAGCTCTGCATAAATGACAGCACCGCGATTTCTCGCATGAGCTTCTTTTTCCAGCACCAATGCGCCTCCGCCTTCTCCTATGACAAAGCCGTTTCTGTTAACATCAAAAGGTCTGCAGGCATGCGCCGGATCATCATTTGCTCTTGACAGAGTATGAGCATTGGCAAGAGAATATATAACCAGAGGGCAGAGGATACTTTCCGAGCCTACTGCTAATACCGCATCCGCTTCATCTGCAAGAAGCAGCATAGCTGCCATGGATACAGCATCACATCCCGAAGCGCAGGCCGTTGACAGGGTTGAGCTTGGTCCACATATTCCGTAAGATATTGCAATCTGTGCCGCTGCAATATTTCCCAGTATACGCGGAACAAATCTCGGCCCCACATTTTTATGAACTGCATTGGTCAGAACTTCCTGTGTAGCTGCCGTAGTAGCCACACCTGCCATGGCAGTACCCATTACGATGCCTGTTCTTTCCGGAGCTGCCGGAAGATTCTCGCCAAGCGCTTCCTTCGCCGCCACATAAGCATACTGAGTGAAGGCATCAGTTTCGTGGATGACCTTCTTTGGCATATATGCTTCAATATCAAAATCTGTAACTTCCGCTGCTATTTTAACAGCCAGATCATCAGCATTAAATCTCGTAATTCTGTTTATACCGCATACTCCATTTATCAGATTATTCCAGTACTCTTCCACACCGCATCCTATAGGAGTGACTGCACCCATTCCTGTGACTACTATCTTTTCTCCTTTTGTGTCCATAAATCCTCCCTGCGACCTTTACATATCCGCCAATATATTATATAATAGCAAAATCGGATAAATATTTGAAAAACACTGTTTTTTCGGATAAGTGTTCTCTGCTGATTTGATGATACCATCATCAAAAATCAGTGTCAACAAACGAGGTATAAAGAATGCATCTTAATCAAATAAAAAGCTTTCTTTCTGTAAGCAAAATGCTGAATTTCACAAATGCCGCCCGTCAAAACGGAGTGCCCCAGTCTACTATAAGCAGGCACATAAATGATCTGGAGCAGCAGCTTGGCGTCAAACTTTTTTACAGAACTAAACGTGACGTACAACTTACTGCAGAAGGCCGCACCTTTATCCCATATGCTCAGGAAATCCTGGAAGCTGCGCGAAAAGGCTCCTATGCAGTCAAACAGCTTCACGACGGCGCTGAAGGGCGCCTTTCCATAGCTACAGTTACCACATCTGACACATTTTTAAAAGAATGTCTCAAAACATTCGGTCTTGCATATCCCAATATCGTAGTGGATATCACATATGTTTCCGGAGGAGATGTACTCATAGATGAAAATGACGACCCATATGATTTTCACTTTCTTTATACAGATATGCTTCCGGACAGTGATGAATTCGATATGCTCGAAATACACACTGATCAGCTCAATTTTATACTGCCGGCCGATTTCAGCAAAAAAAACAATACTGATATTCAATCCCTTCGGAAGCAAAAATTCATACTTCTTTCCGAAGAAGAAAATCCTATACTTTATATGCAGATAATGAATTTCTGCAGAACCCACAGATTTTCTCCCTCAATCATAAATCAGTTTAATGATATCAGATCTGTAATACTGTCTGTAAGCGCAGGGCTGGGAATCTCGATACTCCCCAAGATGTTGCCTGATGATCCGGAATACTGTGGACTTGAAGTAATCCCTATTGATGACAACTATTCCCTTGACTGCGCTGTAGCATGGAAAAAATCACTGCTTAATCCGGCGGCTTCACTTTTTCTTGATATCATTGAGAATGCCATATGAATGCTAAGCTTCTCACGGTATATAGTTTCAAATGCCGCCTCTAACGAACAAAAAATGAAAGGAGATCTTTATGAAAGAAGTAAAATCACCTAAAAGACCAATGGCCTACTATTACATCGGCATCCTTCTCCTACTGCTGCTTTTCAACGTGTTTGTAATGCCTATGATGACGCGTCAGCAGGCTGCCGAAGTTGATTACGGCAAGTTTATGAGTATGATAGAAAAAAAGAATATAGGTGATGTCGAAATAAAAGACGGCGAAATCATATTCACTGATAAAAAAGAAAAGAAGATCTACAAAACAGGCCCCATGGAAGATCCTACGCTCACAGAACGCCTTTATGAATCCGGAGCTAAGTTTACTAAAGACATCCAAAGAAATACATCTCCCATGCTTTCTCTGTTGCTTTCCGCTGTATTGCCGCTTATTATTTTCATCGGCTTTGGAGAGTATCTCAGAAAGAAAATGGTGGATCAAGCCGGCGGAAAAGGAGCCATGTCCTTCGGAATGGGAAAAAGCAATGCGAAAATATATGTGCAGTCTACCGAAGGTATTCGATTCAGCGATGTAGCAGGAGAAGACGAAGCAAAAGAAAGCCTTTCGGAGATCGTCGATTATCTTCATAATCCTGAAAAATATACGGAAGTAGGTGCCTCAATGCCTAAAGGCATATTATTAGTAGGCCCTCCGGGTACAGGTAAAACCATGCTGGCAAAAGCCGTGGCAGGAGAATCAAACGTCCCGTTTTTTTCCATTTCAGGTTCTGAATTTGTGGAAATGTTTGTAGGAATGGGCGCCTCCAAGGTCCGAGATCTTTTTAAGCAGGCCAAGGAAAAATCTCCATGTATCGTCTTTATAGATGAGATAGATGCTATCGGGAAAAAAAGAGATGACCGAGTAGCAGGAAATGATGAACGCGAACAGACATTAAATCAGCTTTTGACTGAAATGGACGGCTTTCAGGAAAATGCAGGGGTAATCATACTATCTGCCACCAATAGACCGGAATCTCTTGATCCGGCTCTTACAAGACCCGGCCGCTTTGACAGACGCATACCGGTTGAGCTGCCTGATATCATAGGAAGAGAAGCTATCCTCAAAGTTCATGCGAAAAAAATAAAGGCCGCAGATGATGTGGACTTCCACACTATTGCCCGTATGGCTTCCGGCGCATCCGGCGCAGAGCTTGCCAATATAATCAACGAAGCTGCTCTCCGAGCAGTTAGGAACGGACGAAAGGTCGTTCATCAGGATGACCTCGAAGAAAGTATAGAAACTGTTATCGCCGGATATCAGAAGAAAAATTCGGTATTATCCGATAAGGAAAGAAAAGTAGTTGCCTATCATGAAATAGGACATGCTCTCGTAGCTGCTATGCAAACTCATACAGCGCCTGTCCAAAAAATCACTATTATCCCCCGTACATCCGGAGCTTTAGGCTACACACTTCAGGTGGAGGAAGATGACAGATATCTGCTGACCAAACAGGAAATCGAAAATAAAATTGCCACGCTTACAGGCGGGCGCGCTGCAGAAGAAATAATTTTCAGTGAAATAACTACAGGAGCAGCAAACGATATAGAACAGGCCACCAAGCTCGCCAGAGCCATGATAACCAGATATGGCATGAGTGATGACTTCGACATGGTAGCCTTGGAAACCGTAAACAATCAATATCTTGGAGGAGACACCTCATTAGTATGCTCCGCAGATACCCAGAATGAAATAGATAAAAAAGTAGTAAGTATCATTAAGCAACAACATGAAAAGGCTAAAAAGATTTTGATGGAAAACCGCAATAAACTTGATAAATTAGCCCAATTCTTATTTGAAAAAGAGACCATTACCGGAGAAGAGTTTATGAATCTCCTGAAGAAAGAAGAAAAAGAAGAAAAGGATCAAAAGAAATAAATATAAAAATTAAAAATACGGTGCAGATAATCTGCACCGTATTTTTAATCAGCAATTCTATTTCAATAAACTTTCAAAAGCCCCATAAAGTTTAGGGAATTTACGTTTTAGTGAAATCGGTCTGTAATTTTTATCCTCAGCAAAATAATGTTCACTGTCACCATCATAACAAAGTTCACCGGTTTTGGCATTATGCACTTTATATTTAAATCTCATTCTGACTCCCGTAAACTTAGTTAGCTCCATTTTCACAGAGAAAAGATCATCATACCGGAGAAATGCTCTGAAATTTCCTGAGGCATTGACTACAGGTATTATCACACCCATCTTCTCCATATCATTATAATTCATTACATGATCCCCAATCCAGTCCATGCGGGCGTCCTCTATAAGTCTCAGATAGTTTGAATGATGCACTACACCCATCTTATCGGTTTCATAATACCTGACTCTCCGTCTATATTCCCACATTTATAACACCCTCTCTATTTTCTCTTTAAAAGTCCGTTTTTAAGATCCTCTTCTGCCTGCTGTTTCATAAGATAATGTATCTTCTTTCCTGTAGCTGTATGAGGAAGACTGTCCACGATCCTAAACCATCTTGGTTTTTTATAAGCTGAAAGCATAGGATGAGCTGTGCAGAATTCAGACAACTCAGCAACAGTCAGAGATTCATCTTTAGCCACTACGTAAGCAACCACAGCCTGCCCTCTTGCTTTATCCGGTACGGAAGTAACTATGGAATCAGATACTTTGTCAAACTCATTTAAAATTTCCTCTATCTGTGTAGGATAAATATTTTCGGCAGAGCATACTATCATATCATCCTTTCTGCCGTTGACAGTTACATACAGATTCTCATCCCAGCAGCCTACATCAGCGGTATACATCCAGCCCTTATAAAATTTCTTTTCTTCTTCTTCAGGATTATTATAATAACTGTAGCTACTCTTAGCAGGTGAACAGAGAATAATCTCACCAACTGTTTCATTATCCATAGGCACTATATCATCAGGTTCGGCTTTTCTATCCTCATATATCTTTACTACTCTTACTTCATCATCTATACAACTCCCCCCTACAGTTCCTGCATAGTCAGGCAGATCGTAAGGTCTGAGGAATGAATTCCAGAAAGTTTCAGTAGTTCCGTATCCATTCAGTATATTAGGAGTAAGGATTTCAAGATATCTCTTGCAGGCGGCCTTTTCAAGAGGGGCTCCCATAGTGACAAGGCCTCTCAGTCTGGAAAGATCAAATGGAGTTTTTTCCTGTACATGAGCCAACATTTCCAGCGTAGCAGGAGACCCTGTAAGATATGTTATTCCGTACTTTTCTACATACTGCAAAGTTGTTCTCGGTGAAAACGTCCTCATCAGCACCAATGTTGCACCTACATAAAAAGTCGGGCATGTTCCGCCTGAATGGCTTCCCCCTCTGTGAAACAAAGGGGTCATGTTCATGCAAACATCCTTAAAATTAAGAGGATAATGCATAATAGCATCGTGAGCTGACAAAACTTCATTTATATCATTGATAGGTACACTTTTAGGCAGCGACGATGTCCCACTTGTACACATTCTCACCACTTCATCGTAAATATGAGGCTCAAAATCTTTCTCCGGATTTTCTCTTGATTTTCCTTCCACATAATCATCATACGATATATGCCCCTCAGGAAGTATAGTATTATCAAGATTATCAGCCATTACTGCGCTGACAGGTTTATAGTTTGCCATTTCCAACGCTTCTGTGACCATTTCGCAGACTTCCGCTGCGTATATCACCACTTTAGGCCGATTATGGTCTATAAGCAAAGACAGCTCTCCCGATGAAAGCTTAAAATTGGCAAGATTTAAAATGGCGCCTATCTTTCTCGGTCCTATATAAGAAAAACAAAATTCAGGGCAGTTGACCAGAACTGACATAACTACATCATTCTTGCCCACACCGTCTTTTTTCAAAGCATCAGCAAGTCTGTTTGCCTCCGAATTAAGCTGACTGTAATCCCACTGACGTTCAGTCAACGGATCTATCAGAGCTGTATGACTGCCGTAACGTCTTACATTTCTCATAAATCCATTGAGCCATGTATACTCTCGTTCAAACGTTTCAGTAAACATCTTATCATTATATGTTCTCATTATTTTATTCTCCTTCAATCATATTAATCATATTTTGCATTATATAATAGCATTTTAGCATTGTCAATGATATTGGCAAAAATACACATTAAAAAAGAATATCTCTGATCACAATTGCGTGATCAGAGATATTCAAAGCTTTTTATACACTCCAGCCTAAACTTTCCTGCTGAATACTATACAGTCTCCTATAAAGACCTTCCTTTTTCATCAGATCCTTATGCGTACCTTGTTCTACAACCTTTCCTTCATCAAGAACAATAATTTTATCCGCTGTTTCTATAGTTCGCAGTCTGTGGGCTATTACTAATACCGTTTTATTCATTATCAGCCTGCTTATTGCCTCCTGAATATATGCCTCACTTTCCGGATCAAGACTTGCTGTAGCTTCATCCAGAAGTACTATAGGAGCATCTTTGAGAAGAGCTCTTGCTATGGAGATCCTCTGCCTCTCTCCTCCGGAAAGAGTACTTCCGTTTTCCCCCAACATGGTATTATATCCATTAGGCATTTTATTGGCAAATTCATCACAGCGCGCTGCTCTGGCAGCTTCAAGCACCTGTTCTTCAGAGGCATCCATATTGCCGATTTTTATATTATTATAAACCGTATCATTAAAAAGTACTACGTCCTGAAACACAAAAGACATATATTCCATCAAATGTTCAGGATCAAGCTCTTTAACATCTATACCTCCAATCTTTACACTTCCTTCATCTACATCCCAGAATCTGGCTATCAGCCGCGATACGGTGCTCTTCCCGCTTCCACTTGGACCAACCAGAGCTGTAACTCCTCCTGCAGGAACTGTTATATCCACACTCTTTATTGTATCTTCCCCTTGATCATTATACCGGAAGCTAACATTATTAAGTGTGATGTCATATTCTTTTACCGGCTTCTGCTCATCCCCTTCCATAGGTTTAATACTCATAAGCGTACGCATTCTCTTTATTGCTATTTTATGATAAAACAGTTCAGGAAGAAGAGTCAGTTCTGTCAATATTGGCCCGTATATTCTCGTAACTATGGTAAGACAAAGCAGCATAGGTACGAGTTCTATTTTTCCGCTCATCAAAAGAGATGTACCCGTAAAAACTGTTATTCCTATGCCTGATTGAAGAATCATCTGCGCTCCTGTTACAAAGACACCGGATCCAAATTCCATTTTTATTGCCAGTTTTTTCATAGTCCTGAGGGCATTTTCCAACGCCTCAAACTGTTCACCGTCCAAATTGCATGCCTTGATCACCTTAATCCCTTCTATGTACTCCTGAACCTGCTGCGAAGCTTCCAATTTAGCTTTATCATGTTTTCTTCCCAGTTTTTCCTGAATACGTTTGCTGGCAAATATGATTAGAAAAGCCACAGGAACAGAAATGAATATCGCAAGAGCCATACGCCAGTCATAAAAAGCGAACATCACGCACACCACAGTAATAGTTATCATATTTGATATCATCTGAGGATATATGTGGCTCAAGACATGTTCCGTAGTTGCCACGTCTCCCATCATATTTGTAGTAAGTTCAGACAGATTCTTTGAATTAAATACGCTCATAGGAAGTTTTCTTATATGTTCTGCAAGAGACGTCCTTGCATTTTCACTTTCCATATAAGATACTACATACGTTTTTTTATAATCATTTTTGCTGCACAAAAACACAAGCACTGCACCTGCAATTCCCCCGGCAAAATAAAGCCACATGTTAATCCATGAAACATTTCCTCCGGTGAATGGCTTCATAAGCTCCATAATTACCAGAAGCATAATCATGGACGGAATAAACATTGAAAAGTTTGTAACAGTGCATGCTGCTACAGCCTTTTTGAGGTCCTTATATCCTTTATCTGTCAGCATTAGAGTTTTCTGCATCTTCGGTTTTCTTTCATCCATTTATATTCGCCTCCTTTTTCATCTTCCAGCTGACAGTTTTATTATATGTCTGCCACATAGCTGCATACTTTCCCTTTTTCTTCAGCAGCTGATCATGAGTTCCGTTTTCAGCAACATGCCCGTTATCCATAACAATTATATTATTAGCACTTTGAATAGTAGAAAGGCGATGAGCAATAATGATAACGGTTTTTTTATTCATAAGCTTTTCAAAAGCTTTCTGGATCAGATGTTCATTCTCTGGATCAGCAAAGGCTGTGGCTTCATCAAGAACAACTATAGGAGCATCTTTTACAATCGCCCGAGCGATAGCAATACGCTGACTCTCTCCCCCGCTGAGATGAACGCCCTTCTCCCCTATAACAGTATCATATCCATCAGGCAGAGACATGATGAAATCATGGCACTGCGCTGCCTTGGCAGCATCTGTTATCTGCTTCATATCAGCATTTTTGTTCCCCAGACGGATATTTTCTTTAATGCTTTGCTTAAACAGAAAAACATCCTGAAATACAAAGCTCACCTGACTCATCAGATATGGACTCTCCATCTGTCTTATATCCGCAGAGCCGATAGATATGCTTCCCTCATCTACATCAAAAAAACGCGGTATTAAGTGTGCAATGGTACTTTTTCCCCCTCCGGACGGTCCTACGATAGCCGTTATCTCACCCTGTTTTGCTGTAAAACTGACATTTTCAAGAGCATACATTTCCTTGTCTTTATCATAAGAAAAATAAACATTACTGAAAGAAACATCATGATTTTTCGTATGTTCCGGATTTTTTGGCTGCTTCAGCTCAGGTTCTGCCAGTATTGAATCCATCGTTTCAACGCCATTTATTATACGCATAGCGTCAGAATTAACATACATTATCTTGGATAAGATTCCTGCTATGGCAGGAACAAATATAAGATAAAAAATAAACTGGGAAGCAAATCCCTTAAAATCACCTGTATTCATTCCTATGAATATTCCCACCGGCAAGACAAAGAGATAGATATTATTTATCAGCGTCAAAAATACTGACATAAGATTTTCCCAACTCAAAGTATAAGGTATGACCATAGCCGTATATTCTTTAATGGTTTCATGAAGCCTTCTGAAAGAATACACAGTCTGTTTGAAAGCTTTTACCACCGAAATACCCCTTATATATTCTACAGCTGCATTATTCATATTCTCAAGAGATCGCTGATACTGATCCATCATCTTTTTGGCACCCTCTCTGCCATAAGCTGCACTTTGCAGAATAAAAGCCACAATAATGCCTGCAATAGCAGCCAGACCTAAACGCCAGTCGATACTAAGCAATATCACAATCATCACGACAGGTGATACAAAAGCGGCAACTATATCAGGTATTTGATGTGCAATAAATGTTTCAATTTTTTCTATATTCTCATCCGTAATTTTTCTTAATTTGCCGCTGCCTATCAATACATGAAATCCAAGAGGCACTCTGGCTAAATGTGTAAGAAAATTTACCTTCAACTCGTATAATGTTCCAAATGCTGCCAGATGCGAGCATACAAGAGCGCTAAAATAAAGCACAACATTAGCCACAACACCTGCTATGGCAAGCCAGCCATAATAAAATAAATCTGTATGTCCCAGTTCATTCAAGTCCGGATATACTTCCAGTATCTGGCGTACAATATTGTAAATTGCCAGATAAGGGATAAAACTGGCTACGGCGGCCAAACAAGACAGCGCCACAGAACTTATGACAAGTGTTTTCTTTGTCATAGCCAACTGTATAAGCCTTGACATACCTGTCTTAGGGCTTTGCTTTTTCATAAAATCCTCCTTACTTTTCATTTATTTTATATTTAAAAACTCTTCCTTTAACCGTTCTCTTCCTTTATCATCAAGAAGAAAAAAGGCTTTTACTGTGCCATTTTCAATATGAAGAACTGCCGTACAGCACTTCATAATAAATTCCAGATCATGAGTAATAACAAGCGACAATTCCGCATTTCTTGCCGCCTCGCTAATAAGGGTACAAGCACGACACATACTCTCATAATCAAGTCCACTCGTGGGCTCATCATATATTAAAAACTTTTTTCCTGCATACACTGCGCTTGTTATGGCAACCCGCTGTTTCTGACCCCCCGAAAGCGCCAAAGGATGATTATCAGCAATAGATACTATACCCATTTTCTCAAAGACAGTTTCTAAATCACCTTTGCCGGAATCAGAAACATTTAAGGTCACTTCATCCCGCACACTCTCCGTAAACAACTGATGGTTAACATCCTGCATGACCATGTAACTTTTCTTCAGACGTCTCTTAGCTTTTATTTCTTGCTCTTCAAGATAAAATTTTCCTCTATGCTTTCCTATGCCACAAAAGCATCTCGCAAAGGTTGATTTTCCTGCGCCGTTATGCCCTATGACTGCTACCGTTTCACCCGCCGGTATACACAAAGAATCTATATCAAGGACAGTTCTTCCTGACATCTTACATAAAAGATTTTCTATCCTGAACACTCCTGATACCATATCATTTTTCTTTCCGCCACTTTGATCATTTATCTGACGAAGGTCCAACGTTCTTAATCCCATGGATGATATAGCCTGCGGAGACAACTTCATCAACGAATCTCTCGTATACTGCGTTTTCACTTTCCCATCTTCAAGATAAATAAAACGATCCGCCAGATCCATAAGATAATACAGACGATGCTCCGAAATCACAATAGTATGTCCTGAATCCTTAAGCTTTGCCAGAATCTCTTTCAGCTTTATTACTGCCGCCTGATCAAGGTTGGAGGATGGTTCATCCAATACAAAAATATCAGGCTGGACAGCATATACACTCGCACAAGCAATGCGCTGCTTTTCTCCTCCTGAAAGATCAAAAATACTGCGCCCCAAAAGATCTCTAAGAGAAAACAGCTCAGCAGCTTTTTCTATTCTGCCTGCGATTTCCGCCCTCGCCAAACCCTGATTCTCACAGCCAAAAGCAATTTCTCCCGTCGTATCCACATTAAAGAACTGACTTCTCGGATTCTGAAAAACAGATCCTACATGTTGTGATATTTTTGCCAGAGGCTGATCTGCGATCTCTGTCTTGTCAACAAAAACACTACCCTTTAATTGCCCCTCATAATAATGAGGAATAAGGCCGTTTATCAGCCGAGTCACCGTGGTTTTCCCGCAGCCACTCTTTCCGCATAAAACTACACACTCTCCTTTCTCAACATTTAAATCTATATCTTTTAGGTTATATACACCCTCACCGGCATTTTCATATCGAAAGCTCACACCTTTAAGCCTTATCATGTCAATCCTCCGTAAATAACAGAACCTACAGAAAAGAGCATCAGCAGATAATCACTCCCATGAAGTCTGATATCGCCAATACAGCTACGCTTCGTATCAGCATCCAGCCCTCTTGACAGGGATGCTGCTGCAAGTTCATCCGCAATAGTAGCTGTAGACATAAGCAGAGGAACCATAGTATATTCCAACGTCATCATAGGCTTCGTCAAGACTGATTTTACCGAAATACCTATTCCTCGAAAACGCATGGCATCCCGTATACTCTTCCACTCTTCTGAAATTGTGGGAATAAATCTAAACATAACCGAGAAAGGTATAATGACCTTTACCGGAAGGCGCATACGTTCAAAAGATATTATAAACTCACTGACCGAAGTCGTTTTCAGCAGTAACATTGCAGCCATAAATATAGGCAATATCAGCCTCGCCATCCTCGCTACTGAAAGAAACAAGCTAACTCCTCCCCCGCTTATATTAGGAACCACTATTATATCGAGAGAAATCATGGCGGACAAAATCACGGCAAATTTAACAACACTTCTGAAACGTCCGCTGGCAATTAAAAGCAGACTCAATAAAATAAATGTAGCTATTTCCAGCCAGAAAGGAGGAAGCATCAAGCATGAACTGCCGACTCCGAAAAGAAGTACAAACTTGGTGCGAGGATCCAACTTTAACTTTATCTGCTGAGTAATTTCGCCAACCCCCATTAAACTACTCCTGCCTTTTTAAAATGTTTTTTAAGGAGTTTAGAGCCGACAATACCTCCAATTAATCCCCCGATCAAGGCAATTGCAATCAATATCAAAATAATCCACTCCGGGGTAAACTTATCTATAGCTGCAGCATAATCCGCCCCATAATACGCTTCGCACGATTCTATAAAAGCAGGCTTTGCAAATACCAACATCCAGAAAGGAGCCATACTTGTGCATGCAAATACAGTGTAACTGGCAATATAAAAATTTTTTGAGCAATATCCTCCTGCCCGCGCTATAAATTCCGCTGCTATCCCCACAGCAAGGCACCAAATCAGAGCCATCCACACTCCTCCGGAAGATGTTAACAGCCCCACTACCGCCGAAAGGATCAATATGACACCAAATTTAGGTACCTTCGAAACATACATCATATAAATACTTCCTAAAATAACAGAATTAACAAAAGGGGCTATTAGATAAAGAATAGGAACAAATCCCATCACAGATACGACAGAAAACAGTACTACTACATAAAGAGCTGCAAAAGCGCCCGCTACTATCAAATCTTTTGTCTTAAGCTTCATTGTTTTTGAATTCATTTTTCCTCCTGATGATAAAATCTTTAAACAAACGAAATTTGTACTTTCGTTAGTGTTAACTAACTAATTAAAATTATATCATCCTTATTTTTATGGTCAATACTTTTCCCTTTTCATGATAAAAATTGTCAACTTCAATGCAAGGGGACTACTCAAAATTTTCATAACCACTTGCCCATATCATTAACCGGAAACTTAAAAATACCAGATCCGATTCTTACAAAAAAAATCACCACATCGGCCCTCAAACATATCGTTTAGCCAATGCGGCGAATTATCTTTTCCTTATAGATTTATATTAACTCTACAACAATTTTTTTCTTTTTGCCTTTTTCAATAAGCATTTTGCCATCTTTAAAAAGATCTGATGTTATCATCATCTTTTTATCTGTCACCTTTTCGCTATCCAGCTTAAGGCCTCCCTGCTCTATGGTCATGAAACCTTCTCTGTTACTTGGAACAAGGCCCAACTCTTTAATAAAGCTGACAACACCCATGCCATCTCCCTTAAGCTTAGCAGCTTCAAATTTTACAGAAGGCATACTGGAAAGGTCTGCGCCTCCTCCAAAAGCGGCTCTGGCAGCTTCTTGGGCTTTGACAGCTTCCGCCTCACCATGAACCAACTTTGTAACTTCGAAAGCAAGAATCTCTTTAGCGTTGTTTATTTC
>NZ_JBKTXS010000020.1:24522-39082 GCF_046951855.1 Lentihominibacter sp.
CCTCATTACCTCATCCATAGGAAGGAAAGTAAGCATTCTGAGGCACTTTTCCACATCTGCATCCGCTACGTTTCTCCAATACTGATAAAATTCATACGGTGAAGTTTTTTCCGCATCAAGCCAAAGAGCGCCCTTCTGAGTCTTCCCCATTTTCTTACCCTCAGAATTAGTTAAAAGAGAAAATGTCATACCATAAACCTCTTTGCCTGTTTTCTTTCTCGTAAGATCCACTCCGCCAATAATATTAGACCACTGGTCATTTCCTCCAAACTGTATCTTTACATCAAAATCTCTTGCCATCACCATGAAATCATAGCTCTGCATCAACATATAGTTAAGCTCAAACATCGTCAATCCGCCCTCACGGTCCATTCTCTGTTTAAAGCATTCAGCCCTCAGCATAGTATTGACATTAAAGCATGATCCGATATCTCTTATAAAGTCTATATAATTCAGCGGCAGCAGCCATCTTGCATTGTTTACGGAAATCGCTTTGCCCGGTTCCGGAACCTTGTTTTCATGTCCCGGAGAAAAGACACCGTTATTCCCTTCATACTGCCATTCCTCATCAAAGTCCAGGAATTTATCAAACAGTTTCTTAAAAGCCACACAATTATTCTCTATGGTTTCCGGGGTCATCATCTGACGCATGTCACTTCTGCCGGACGGATCTCCTACGAATCCCGTTCCACCACCTATCAGAACTACCGGTGTATGCCCGTATTTCTGCATATACATCATTATTATGACCTGCATGAAATGCCCCACATGAAGACAATCTGCAGTAGGATCGAACCCGATATAAAATTTTACTTTTTCATTCTGCAGAAGTTCACGAACTCTTTCTTCGTCTGTTGACTGTTCTATAAATCCTCTTTCCTTAAGAACATCATATACGTTATCATGTTTACTTACGCTGTCAGGTATAAAATCATATTTCATCTATGTTTTTCCTCCAAGTTACTCATCTTATCTTGCCCTTTTGACTCCGCCTCATCCCAGCTGACATCACGGGGACGATTCACAAGCAGATCCGGGTCCTCACGGAGAATCATCATTACTTCGTACCGTAAAGTCTGTCTCCGGCATCACCAAGTCCGGGCAGTATATATGCATGATCATTGAGACATTCATCTTTGGCCGCTATAAATATATCTACGTCAGGATGTGCTTTCTGCAACACTTCAATACCTTCAGGAGCTGCAATAAGGCACATAAAGATGATTTTTCTTCCGCCTCTGGCTTTAATAAAATCAATAGCTGCCGCAGCACTTCCTCCGGTGGCCAGCATAGGATCCACCACGAAAATCTCTCTTTTTTCTATATCATTAGGCAGTTTGCAGTAATATTCAACAGGCTCATGAGTTTCGGGATCTCTGTAAAGCCCTACATGCCCTACTTTGGCATTAGGCACAAGAGCCAGCATTCCGTCAACCATTCCAAGCCCTGCTCTCAAAATAGGCACTATAGCTATATCCTCACCCTGAAGCATTTTTACTGTAGTCTTCTGCATAGGAGTAGTTATTTCCACTTCTTCCAGCGGAAGCTTCCTCGTTGCTTCATATCCCATAAGCATAGAGATTTCTCTTACTAATTCTCTGAAATCTTTAACACTTGTTTCTTCTTTTCTCAGCATCGCAGTCTTATGCTGGATCAACGGATGATCGAATACATATACATTGCCCATAATAAATAGTACCTACCTTTCTTCTCATATAAAAACATTTATTTTCACATTTCATCAAGCATATTAACTCTTCTTTGATGTCTTCCCCCTTCAAATTCCGTATCAAGCCACGCAGCTATAATATCAAGAGCTTTTTTTTCTTCTGTTGTACGCCCTCCCAAGGCCAGAATATTAGCATTATTATGTTTTTTCGCCATTTCAGCCATATGAACATCCGTACATAGAGCGCATCTTATACCCTTTACTTTATTTGCCGCTATGGATATACCTATACCGGTACCGCAGCATACTATTCCGCGCTCTGCCTCGCCTTTGGCGACAGCTTCTGCACACGCCCTGCCGAAAACAGGATAATCTACTGATTTCTCAGAATCGGTCCCCAGATCTATAATCTCTATATTTCTGAACTGTAAATATTTCTTTATAGCTTCCTTCAAGCTGTATCCGCCGTGATCGCTGGCGATGGCAATTTTCATGTCTGCACCCTTTCTCCGCTGATGCGGCTTTGTGGTCTTCTGTTTTTTCTTATCTTCACTACACTCTTGCTATATTGTATCCGGCCGATTTGAGCATTCTGTTCATAACTGCAAATCCGACCCCGTCTCTGTCGCTCATAGCTCCTGCCAATATTAAATCGACACCCTCACTGTCCAGATCTCTCAGCTTTGAGAAAAAATCATGAGCAGCTTCGATAAAAGCCTTTTCCTCAAAAAGTATCACGCCTACTTTTAATCCCAGTCGTTCATTAAGGATCTTCAAACGTTCTATCTCACTCTTTACTTTTTCCCGCCTGCCTTCGATAACAGTCATCTGTGCCTTGGGAGCATAATGCTTGTACTTCATTCCCGGAGATTTGGGTTTATAATTATTTGCCCCGTTTATATCTGCTCCGTCTGCCGGGTCCAGCGTTCCAATGTCAACGTCTTTAAGCAAAGCCTCGTCATATCTTACTTTTTTTCCTATTGCTGCTTCTATGTTCTCTGCTGTTATTATTCCGGGCCTCAGTATAATTGGATTATCTCCTGTCATGTCTACAACGGTGGATTCTATGCCAACCCGACAGTCTTCCCCTGAAATAACCGCATCTATTCTACCGTTCATATCAGCAATAACATCTTTTGCTCTCGTTGGGCTTGGGCTGCCTGATATATTAGCGCTGGGTGCTGCTATCGGACACCCTGCCATATTTATAAGAGACAAAGCCGCTTCACTGTCAGGCATTCTGACAG
Source organism: Lentihominibacter sp. (assembly GCF_046951855.1). Taxonomy (NCBI): domain Bacteria; kingdom Bacillati; phylum Bacillota; class Clostridia; order Peptostreptococcales; family Anaerovoracaceae; genus Lentihominibacter; species Lentihominibacter sp. The sequence goes on from NZ_JBKTXS010000020.1 coordinate 27,439, forward strand.
CTACTGTGTCAAGGCCGCCTGTAGTTCTGTCAGGGACGCACTCTTTTTTTTTCAGTACCATAGTAAGCGGTCCCGGCCAAAAATTATCTATCAAAGCTACGATATCAGCACTGAGCATAGGAGTCAGCTGGCCTATATCACTTGCTCTTGCGATATGAACTATCATTGGATTATCACTGGGTCTTCCTTTTGCCGCATATATTCGAGCAACAGCTTCTTCATCAAAAGCATCAGCTCCCAGTCCATATACTGTTTCCGTGGGGAAAGCCACAAGGCCTCCGTTTTTTATGATAACGGCAGCCTGTCTTATATCCCATTCACTTGTGGTAAATATCTTTGTCTGCATATCACAACACCTTAGAAGTTTTTCATCTTCTCAGCCTGATCGTTTGTAATCAGACCGTCTATTATCTCATCAAGATCTCCGTCAAGAAAATTATCCAGTTTGTAAAGCGTAACTCCTATTCTGTGATCTGAAACCCTTCCCTGAGGGAAATTATATGTCCTGATCCTTTCACTTCTGTCCCCGGAACCAACCATACTTTTTCTCTGGTCGGCAATCTCTTTGTTCTGTTCCTGCATCTTGAGATCATAAAGTCTTGATTTCAATACTTTAAAAGCCTTTTCCTTATTCTTTATTTGAGATTTTTCATCCTGACATGTAACTACAAGACCCGTAGGTTCGTGAGTAAGCCTTACAGCTGAATCTGTTGTATTTACACACTGCCCTCCGTTTCCCGAAGCTCTGTAAACGTCCACCCTCACATCATTAGGATTAAGATCTACTTCTACATCATCTACTTCGGGAAGCACCGCGACCGTGGCAGCCGACGTATGGATCCTTCCGCTTGATTCCGTCTCAGGTACCCTCTGTACTCTATGGGCTCCGCTCTCATATTTAAGTCTCGAATAAGCGCCTTTTCCTTTTATGAGAAGTACTGCTTCCTTAATTCCGCCCAAACCTGTATCATTAAGTTCTATAAGCTCAGTCTTCCATCGGTTTCTTTCCGCATATCTGGTATACATTCTCAAGAGATCAGCCCCAAACAAAGCAGCTTCCTCACCGCCCGTTCCTGCTCTTATTTCCAAAATTACATTCTTTTCATCATTAGGATCTTTTGGCAACAGTAATATTCTGAGTTCTTCTTCCTGTTGTTCTATGACATCCTCAAGCTCGGAAATTTCCATCTTAGCCAGCTCCCGCATCTCCTCGTCTCCGTCTTCAAGAATCTCTTTGGCTTCTGTCAGATCCGCTTTAGCTTTCTTATATTCTTTGTATTTTTTCACAATAGGCTCCATCTCACCCATTTCCTTAACATGTTTCTGCCACACAGGCTGATTATTTATTATCTCAGGGTCTGAAACTTTTTGAGCGAGCTCATCGTATTTTTCCGTTATAAAATCTAATTTATCAAACATTTTTAACTCCTGTTTTTCTGATTATGCGCGATTTTCACATGAAAAAACCGCTCTTTTTCTAAATCTATATTATATCAGAAGTTTTATATAAAGAAAACCGTTAATTAGAAAGGCTGCTAATCCGCAAAAATAATAAACATCCCCAGTATTCCTACCGATATAACAAATCTTTCTTTGCTGATTCTGCTCAGCCACAATGTTTTAATAAAATTATATGAATTATAAAAAAGTGAAAATGACGAAATGAAAAATAAAACCGCCTTTTTTACTATTTTACAAATTAAAACGATATCCGGCTCCCCATATCGTTTCTATTATTTTAGGATTCCGCAGATCATTCTCTATTTTCTCTCTAATTCTGTTTATATGCACTGAAACTGTCGCTGCATCAGAAACATAATCATATCCCCATATTTTTTCAAAAAGAGTCTCTTTTGAAAATACAATATTAGGATTTTGAGCCATAAAACAAAGAAGCTCAAATTCTCTGTTAGGGAGCTTTATTTCCTGCCCATCTTTCCATACCCGCCATGTCTTCGGTTCTATTATTACATTTCCTGCGACAATTTTGTCAGTATGCTCTACTGTATTTTTTCCGGAACCGCCCCCTGTAAGTCTCTGATATCTTCTCAAATGGGAACGAACTCTTGCAACCAACTGGGATGGATCAAAAGGCTTTGTTATATAATCGTCAGCACCCAATCCCAGCCCCCTTATCACATCTATCCCTTCTGTACGAGCCGTCACCATCAATATCGGTATGTCGATATCCTCTCGTACAGATCTGCATATATCATATCCACTGCAGTTAGGAAGCATTATATCAAGTAAAATCAGATCATATCCTCCCTTTTTGAGCTCCGCAATAACCATGGCTCCATCTCCAACAATCTTTGTCTCATATCCGTTGCTTTCGAGATAATCCTGCTCCAACTGAGCTATTTTCACATCATCTTCTGCTATCATTATTTTACCCATTATACCTCCCTCCATGGAAACAAAGACTTATTTTCAGGCCTCCATTATTTTCAGCCTTTGCCCATCCTCCGTGTCTTTCTATTATATATTTAACTACATAAAGCCCTACTCCACTGCCCTTCACATTCCTTGCATCATCACAGCGATAAAAGCGATCGAATATATTATCAATCTTATCTTCCGGGACTCCCGGCCCGTTATCTTGCCACTCCAGCACCATATCTTCACCATCACTATATATCCGCACACTTATAATAACAGGGTGCGAATATGAATATTTAATACTGTTTTCAAAAAGATTATCAAGAATACGCCTTACCTGATCTACATCCATCCATATATCAGGCATAATCTGACAGCTGTCCCACGATATCTCAAATACTACATCGGTCCGTTCTGTCACACTTTCTTTCTGAGCTATATATACCGACACATACTCAGCCAGATCTGCTTTGACCATATGAAAAGGCATCTGGCCGCTCTCTATTCTGGAAAAGTCAAAAAGTTTCTGGAGAAGTATATTCATCTCCTCAGTTGACTCATATGCCGTTCTTAAATATGCTTCTTTTTTTTCATGGGTATCAGCCACTCCATCCTGTATACCCTTTATATAACCCTGTATGGACGTCAAAGGAGTCCTTAAATCATGAGATATCCCTGTAATCATATCTGTGCGAGCCTTTTCATTTCTCAATCTCTGCTCCCGGTCTTCAAGTATCCTGACCTGCATTTTGTTAAAAATGGTACATACATCTTCGAATTCCGCTTCTCCTTTGTAATAAATCTCTTCTTTCAAATTACCATTCTTTATTCTCTCAGCTGCCTTCATAAGTTCGTTCATAGGCCTCATTATCATTTTATTGGTTCGCTTCATAAAAAAATATGAAACTGTCAGTAATACAATTATAAGAGATATCCCTGTCAAAAGAGCAATAAACAACAACATAAAATCAAACTGCTTCATATATGATATCTGACTGTTATCACTGAACTTAGCCGCCAATATCACATTCCCGCTTTCCCCATGCTTCATTTCAACTACCGTAATTCCCCTGTAAAAAAATATCTGAGGACTTTCAGAAACTTGTACTCTGCCACCTATATCGTCACTAATATCTTTCCACTGTCTGCTGCTGTTTCCATATATTATACTGTCCCCATTCAAAACCAGCATATCATATCCATATTCACTAAGGGACCCTTTAAGATTTTCCCATGATCCGTCTTCAGTCTTCTTTATAGCATCTGTGACATCTGTGACATGTTCGTCAATTTTCCCCTGAAATATAATATCCAAATTTTTTTCAATAGGATCTTCAAAAAACACCGCAATAATTACGCAAAACATAAGAAAAGACAAAAACGCTGCCGCCAATATCATAATGTTTGAACGAAACGTCTTTCTTTCCAATTTCATCAGCTCATCTCCTTATTGTTAATGATAATTTATAATACTGTATCAATATGATTTTTTCCATATATCTTCTCAAGCCTTCTAAACACAACCATAGCTATAATTCCACTTATAACGCCTGTCAATATACCTCCCAATATATCTGTAGGGTAGTGCAGATATAAATAAAGCCTGGAAAAAGTAATCAACAAAGCCAATATGAGCGCAGCCCACCAAAATTTTGCTTTTTCCAAAAACAAAGCAGTAACCGCTGCAAATGAAGCGGCAGTATGCCCCGAAGGAAAGGAAAAATCTCCAGGAGCTGCTACCAAAAGCTTCACCATTGGATTCACATCAAAGGGCCTGGGTCTTGCTATCAAATTTTTTAAAATCAAATTACAACACACCAAATCCACAACAAGCGCCATCAAAACAAGTATTCCCTCTCTTCTGTATTTCTTTGTTGCCAAAAGAGTTACTCCCATAACTATCCATATAATTCCTGCATTTCCCAACTTCGTAATAGCCGGCATTACGACATCTGCCGCTGCACTTCTAAGATGATCTTGTATCATGTTTAAAACTATTATTTCTGTTCCTGTCATGGTCACCCTCCTTTTTCATATTGCCCAAAATATATTTATTCATCTTTTTAATGACTACCCTGATCGCAAAGATTAAAACTGCTGCAATGATAAGCGCCGTCATCATGTACAATGCCATATGAATATTTACAGTTCCTATGTTAAACATCCATGGCGCTGTCGTAAGAATGCCGGATATTCCCACGACTATTGTAACACATATAAATGCTCTCAGCTTATTGAAAGGTACACAGCTTTTTAGAACAGCCATATATGAAATGCTTATGAGCATGATATATGTCACAGTGGATATCTGCCCCTGAGAAAAAGGCGCTGTTTGACTCACAACGGCTATCATCATGGCTACAGCCATACCAAAAGGAAATGCCTCAATTATTACTTTCCTTAAAAAACTGCCTTCTATTTTTCGTGTATCCGACTCGAAAACAGTCAAAAATGATGGATATGCCTCCATAAAAGCATCTACAAGAGTTATCTGCAGCGGAATAAAAGGAAACGGAATATTGACAGCTATGCAGAACAACGATACGATAAGAGAATATACAGTCTTTATAAAAAATACTCCCGCCGTTCTCGTAACATTATTCACTACCCTGCGGCCTTCCATTACCACATAAGGTAATCCTGTAAAGTCCGAACCAAGCATTACTACCTGAGCAATTTGTCTGCTGGCATCACTTCCATCACACACAGCTATAGAACAATCTGACTCCCTCATCGCCAGCAAATCATTAACTCCGTCTCCTGTCATGGCAACTCGATGACCTTTGTTTTTAAACGCTTTAATTAGGGCTTTCTTCTGATCCGGCGATACTCTGGCAAAGACAGTATATTTGTCGCATATTTGTTTTAAATCTTCATCCCTTTCCAAAAGAGACATGTCTACAGCATTCTTCCATCCCGAGATTCCAGCTTTTTTGGCAGCCACTGAAGCCGTCTTCACATGATCTCCCGAAATGACCTTTATATTTATGCCTTCCCTTTGAAAGAAAGCCATGGTATTCTCAACTCCTCTCCTTATGGAGTCTTCCATAGATACAAAATAAAGAGGCCTGATCTCGGCAGGAAGTATTTTTTCATCTTCCCACTTATCCCCATAATATCCTATGCTCACGACTCTGCGTCCAGCTTCAAGTTCGCTTCTTACATTGTCCGGAATTTCCGGCAGCAGTTTTTCCGGTGCCCCTATAAACACACTGCCCTCATCAACAAAACTTACCGATCCCCACTTTCTCTTTGACGAAAACGGTATTTTTTTCACTGATCTGTATATCTGCTCTTCGCCAAAAACTTTCCTCAAAGCTTGAAAAGTCGTATTATTGTCATCGGCGGCGAAAAAGTATGATTTTATCAGCGCTGCCATTTCTCCCTCAGAGACCTGCGAATATGGTATAACAGAAACTACTCTCAAAGTTCCATCTGTAAGCGTTCCCGTCTTGTCAAAACATAAGACATCCACATGAGAAAGAGATTCAAGAGAGTAAATATCCTGTATCAGGATCTTCATCTTGGCAAGGCGTATCACCCCGGCCGCAAGAGATACAGAGATGAGAAGCACAAGCCCTTTAGGCAGCATCCCCAAAAGAGCCGCAGACGACGAGATCACGGACAAATTCACTGCATCTCCTCTGAAAACGAAAGATTCAAGAAACAAAAGAATGCCAAGAGGAAAGATAAGAAAACCGGTGAGACGAGTTACCTTATTCATGGAATCCAATAATTCTGATTCAGGTTTCTTACTCTTCTTCACCTCAGCAGAGATTCTCCGGACATAATTTTCCTCGCCCACATGAACCACCTCTGCGTAAGCTTTCCCCGAAATTACAGAGCTTCCCGACAAAAGACTGCTTCCCTCTTCTTTTACAACAGCATCACATTCGCCTGTAAGCAGCGATTCATTTACTTCAAGCATTCCCTCTGAAACAATTGCGTCATTACAGACTTGATCTCCGCTTCTCAGAACCATAACGTCACCCTCAGTTATTTCTTCCGCCGAAACTTCATATTCTTTCCCGTCACGGCAAATTCTTACCAAAGGCCTGTTGAGCAGCGTAAGTTTTTCTACAAGTCTCTTGGCTTTAAGTTCCTGAGCCGTTCCTATTACTATGTTGGCCAGCACTATTAATATGAACAGGATATTGGAATAGGCGCCTACGGCAAGCAGCAGCGCCGCTATAGAAAAATTCAAAAAGTTAAACAGTGTGAATACGTTTTCGTATACTATCCTCAGTCCGCTTTTCATTATCCCTGATCCTGCATATGATGCTGAACATTTTTTCATAATTTAAGATCTCCCTTCTCTTAAAATTCCCTTCGCTGCCCAAATCCTTTACCGCCTCTATAAACCCTACGGCCTGAATGATATATCTGTAATCCTTCTCACATGTCCCCGCCTGTTGGATATATTCTTTATGAAGCTCTTCCAGATCGTCCGGATCTTTGATATTTATCTCTTCGTCAACTCTCTCAAAAGACTGAAGGTTTTCTTTCATATAGCCATGCAGCTTTCTTTCATATAAGCCGTGAGCTTTAATGTTTCCCCGAAAAGCCGCATTATGTGGAAAGGTAAATATATCAGCTATATAATGAGTAAGTTTCCCCATAAGATAATATCTCTTCACCTCACTGTAACCGCCTTGTTTAAGTTTTTCATACAATTTTCGTATTGAAGGCATCACATTCTCATAATTATGTCCGCACAGAAATTTACCCCTTATCTGACCGTGGAGATATGTCAAAGGATTCTTGTCAGGCTCTATGCTTCCCAGCACAAACGCTTTTCTGCACAAATACGGAACCTGTTTTCTGTGAATTTCCATCAAAGCTCTTCCAAGCATTCTGTGATCTATATTTTTCATGACAGCGCCTCTTTTCTCTGACCGGAACCACTGCCGCCCTTTTGGCCCGCTTTTCTGAAAATCATGTATTTCTGCACTATCCAGCTCGTTATAAACAACACACACTCCGTCATTATCTTGGCCGTATATACTGGAATTCCCAGCCCTGCCGTAAAGGCTTCAAGTGCCAAACTGTTCATCACCAAGATAAAAGCTGCCAGAGCCAGATAATCAAGCGCAGTTTTTAACGTCTTTTTTTCATAAAATACAAAACGGCAGTTCATAGAATAATTATATCCCGCACTGATAACTCTGGCAGCTATATTTGCAGTCATTACGCCCCATGAAGAGGACGGCAAAATGACAGAGAATACTACAAACAATCCATAATCCAGTATAAAACTGCTGAAAGACGAGGCGGAAAATTTAAAAAGGTCACGGTATATACGGAAAGAATCTTTAATTTTGTGGAAATGAGAACAGCTGTTTTCCTTATCATGGTATATGGTTTTTATAGGCACTTCTTTCATACTTATCCCGCGCTGGGCGCATATTATAAGAACATTCATCTCATATTCGTATCTGCTGCCTTTCACCTCTGACATCAATTCCAGCATTCCGGCCGGAAAAGCTCTCAGTCCCGTCTGAGTATCCGAAATGAACTGTCCTGACACCATGTGAAACATTTTTCTTGTTATTATATTTCCCATTCTTGATTTCCATGGAACGTCATTATTTATAGTTCTGCTCCCCAATATCAGCGAGCTGCCATATCGAGCCGCAGCTTTCAAAAGTGCAGCCATATCCTCGGGAAGATGCTGACCATCCGCATCCATTATACCTATATAATCACACCGCTGGTTCTCATCTTTTATATATCTCAGAGCAGTTTTGATCGCTTCTCCTTTTCCAAGGTTCATAGCGTGTTCAAGCACAGTACATTTGTCTTTCAGTCTCTCAAACACAGTATTATACCTGCTGAGACTCCCGTCGTTTACTACTATTACCTCTTGCCCTAAAGCAATATTTTTTTCCGCCAATTTTTCAAGATTATCATCTGGATTCAGCGCCGGTATTATTACTATATTTTTCATATCCATACGTCCTCCTTATCTTTGTTATGCATATAAATTAATCCCAAAGTTTAAGGATTCAACGCATATTTTTTAAACAAAGTTTAAACTTTAAAAAAAGAATTCCGATGATACTTTCTTATATCATCAGAATTCTTTAATTCAGCAATACTATTAATGGAAAGCTACATCAATTCCCAGCCGCTTGTCTTCTCTCTAAGCTCTACGTAATCTTTATATATACCGTCTTTTTTCATAAGACTATCGTGGTTTCCCCTCTGGGTTATTAAACCGTCAGCAATAACTAAAATCTGATCAGCTTCTTTTATTGTATTAAGTCTGTGAGCTATCACCAATAGTGTTTTCCCCTTTACGAGCTGGGAAATAGCTTCCTGTATATATATTTCATTGTCCACATCTACGCTTGCTGTAGCTTCATCCAATATTATCACGGGAGCATCTTTCAATATACAACGGGCAATAGAGACTCTCTGTTTTTCTCCGCCTGAAAGAGAAGCGCCTCCTTCTCCTATCACCGTATCGAATCCGTCAGGCAGCTGCATGATAAAATCATAACATCTGGCTTTTTTCGCCGCTTCATATACTTCTTCTTTTGAAGCATGAGGTTTACCCATGCTTATATTGTTATATACTGTATCCTGAAACAGATATACTCTCTGAAATACCACACTTATGTCGTTCATCAACTCCGATATTGGTATGTTCCTGATATCCTGTCCCCGAACAAGAATCTGCCCGTCCTTTACATCCCAAAATCTTGTGATGAGATTAGCAATAGTAGATTTGCCTCCTCCTGAAGGTCCTACAAGAGCTGTCATTTTCTGGGGAGCCATGCTAAAATCTATATGACGGAGAACTTCCTCCTTTCCGTACGCAAACGATACATTGCGAAATTCAATTTCAGGTATGTTATTGTCCGATTTTTTAGGAATATGATGCTTTCCTTTATCAGGGAGTTCTTTTTCATCTAATACTTCTTCTATTCTGTCAAGGCAACTATTCATTACTGTAAGCCGACTTGCTTCTCCATATAATGCTTTAAGAGGCCCGAAAAGATCAAATATGAACAGTAGTAACCCCATAAGATACGGCAATATAAGCTCCCCTAACTGATAAAGATATATAGAATAAGCAAAAATAATTGTCATTCCCAATGCATAAAGTACATTTAAACGCCTGTGCCAAGGGGTCAAAGATTCCTCGAATTTTATGCTTGTATCCTTTGATCTTCTGAAATTATCTGACAATTCCTCTGATTTTTCTCCCAAAAGATTATAACTTTTTATTATTCCTATACCTTCTATAAATGATAATACCGCATCTGTAAGTTTTTCGCTCTGCTGTTGGCGGACAGCTGCTTCATCAAGAGATATACGATTCATATTTTTAGCTGTCAGTACAGCTAAAACACTTACAGCCACGGCTACTATCCCCAGTCTTATATCAAAGAATAAAATAAAAACACCCATTATCGCTGCTGTAAACATATAATTCATCATGTTGGCGAGAGAGCTCATTACTATTTCTTCGACAAAAACCATATCAGTACTTAGCACAGAACTGATTTTTCCTATATTGCCTGCTGTAAAATATCCCATGGGTAGCTTTCTCAAATGGGAACCCAGCTCAAGCCGTTTTTCCGCAAACATCATGTATCCTGATGCACTCTGCAGTTTATCACCAGCAAACTGGCAAACTGATTCCGCTATCACAATTAAAGCTAAAGCTATTCCTACTTTTAGGCAATAGATCCCTGTCAGACTTTCAGTATAAAACTTCTCTAATATCAGAAACGCCAGAAAAATAGGCATTTTAGACAGTATTGACTTAAAAAATGAAAATAAAAATGCTTCTTTTATTTTCTTGCTGTATTTCCCCGATAATCTAAGAATACGTTTTAAAAGTTTAAGCATTTCTCTTACCATCCTTTCCTGCTGTGGTGGTCTTCCAGTCTGCACTTTCTAAAGCTGCCTGCCATAGTTTCTCATACGAAGGGCATTCCCTTATAAGCTGATCATGTGTCCCTGCACCTGCTATATAACCTTTCTCCATCATATATATCATATCTGCATTTTTTACTGATTGCAGTCTGTGCGCGATAACTATGAGAGTCTTGCCTTTTACTGCTTCAGAAATAGCTTTTTCAAGTTTATCTTCATTTTCCGGATCGGTGAAGGCCATGGCCTCATCAAGAACAACTATAGGCGCATTTTTAAGAATGGCTCTTGCCAAAGCTATTCTCTGTCGCTGGCCTCCAGAAAGCTTCCTGCCTCCACTTCCTGATAAAGTGTCTATCCCCTGAGGAAACTTATCTATAAATTCCATACACTGCGCTTTCTCGGCAGCTTCAATAACTTGCTCTCGAGATGCCGATGGGCATCCTATCTTTATATTTTCAAAAATAGATGTATTAAACAAATACTGATCCTGATCTACATATGAAATAATTTGAGTGAGAGCTTCCAAGCTCATATTTCTAAGATCCTGCCCTCCTATAGTTATAGCTCCCCGATCAGGATCATAATAATGAACCAGCAGCTTGGCAAGCGTGCTTTTACCTGATCCTGACTCTCCCACAAGAGCAACTTTCTGCCCTTCTTTTATAACCATGTTTATATGATCTGCCACAAGTTTCTTCTCATATGAAAAAGCCACATCAGTGAACCTTATAGTCAGCCCATCCCCATTAAAATCTCTGTCAGTTTGCTTTAGCGGTTCCTCATTCATCAGATTCTCCAGTGCCGATATCTTATAATTTATTTGTGGCAGAGAAGGAATAAAACTCAGCGCTTTCAACAGAGGAATACCTATGCTTAGTGAAAGACACATTACAAGAATAAGATCGGGAAGCGCTGAATATCCTCTGAGTACGAACCACGAGCCTAATGGCAGCGTAAGTATCAGCGTAGACGGGAGTACACTATTATATACAGCCATCCACGGCCAGCACGCCTTATACCACCCTAAGGTAAAATCTCTGTAATTCTTTATATCTTTTTCATATCGCTTATATGAATCACCATCCTTATTGAAAACTTTTACAACTTCCATACCATTGATGTATTCAATGATAGTATTATTCATCACTTTGCCGGCTTTGTAATAATTACTCATGTCCTTGTTGCCTATAGCATACATGACGCACATAGCCGCCATACCAATTGGAAGCGACGCCATAGACAGCAAAGCCAGCTTCCAATCTACTGCAAAAAGGCTTATATATACCATAACAGGAACAGCTACATTGCCCAAACCTTCCGGCAGATGTAGGACGGATTTTGCGGACATTCAAAATAAAAAAGAATGTGGAGGTAACAG
>NZ_JBKTXS010000021.1:0-6794 GCF_046951855.1 Lentihominibacter sp.
ATTGAAAGTGTAGCCCCCAATTTTACATACTGCCGTCCAAGCTCAGCACTTCCCGAAAAACAGTGAAGAAGTACTCTTGAATCACTGCATAAACCTGAATGTCTGTCTGCATACCCTTGAGTATCCGGACGCTTGGGAAACCAGCTTTTACGTTCCTGCGAAAAAGCACCCTCCTCTTTCAGAATATCCATTACTTCCTGATCTGCCTCACGTGAATGTATCACTATAGGCATCTTAAGCTCGTTAGCAAGACGTATCTGCCTTCTGAACCATTCACGCTGCACATCTCTGGGAGAATTATCATAATGAAAGTCAAGGCCAATCTCTCCTATGGCCATTACTTTTTTCTTTTTTGCAAGCCCTTTTATCATCGCCAGCTGCATATCATCCATATCTTTGGTATCATGAGGATGACATCCTACAGCTGCATAGCACCATGGATATTTTGCGGCATGATCTGCCGCTAATTTTGAACTGGCAAGGTCAAACCCGATATCCATCACATAATCAAGCTGTGAGTTTTGCACGGCCTTTATCATTTCTTCTCTTGCCTCTTGCGGCATCTCATTATTCAAATGTGCATGTGAATCAAAAAACATTATCGTATTCCCTCTTTTCGTTATTTTTCTGTTTTCATTAAATTATAGCAGAGAATATGGCTTTGCAATACTTAAAAATTACATAACATGGGACTATTTTACATAAGGAGCCTATATAACTCCAACTGTTTTTTCTGCATAGTGAAACTCTGCAGATCTGGCTGAGTCAGTTCTGCAGAGCTGATTATATTTTATGTTACCGGATTCCCATCATCTGCTGTTGTGGAAACAAATTCTATTCTTTCTCTGCCGTCCACAATATTATCGGCAAACATTATCATTCCCTTAGACTCAAGACCTCTGAGCTTTCGGGGCTTGAGGTTGGCCACCACAACGACTTTCTTTCCTACACATTCTTCAGGCTTAAAGTAATTGGATACGCCTGAAATTATCTGGCGTTTTTCAGTCCCCATTTTAACCTGAAATACGAGCAACTTATCGGCCTTGGGATGTTTCTCTGCCGATATTATGGTACCTACCCTGAAATCGATCTTGTCAAAATCATCAAATTCTATTTCCGGTTTCAACTCCAGCGGAATATCTGCATCTTCTCCGCCGCCTTTTAGAGCTTCCAGCTCTTCCAGCTCCTTTTCGATGTCAAGTCTCGGGAAAATAGCATTTCCTTTTTTTACCTGCTCACCCTGCATCATTTCAAAGCTAAAAGCATCTTCCCATGCCACATCAGCATACCAAAGGCCCAGCTGCTTCCGTATAGCATCGGAAGTAGTGTGCATAAATGGATGAATCAAAACGGAAATAATTCTTATAGTTTCAGCCAGATTATGGAGCACATTGTCAAGTCTTGGCTTCTTCGCTTCGTCTTTAGCAAGAACCCACGGCATCGTTTCATCTATATATTTATTGGCACGTCTTACAACTACCCAGATCTCCTCAAGAGCCATATTGAAAGCAAATTTATCCATATTGGACTCAACTTTATCTGCCGCGCCCAATGCAACAGTTTTAAGATCTTCATCTACAGAATCCGATGCATCAGTCAAATCAGGTACTATTCCTCCATTATATTTTTCTATCATGGATACTGTTCTGGATACCAAATTCCCTAAATCATTAGCCAAATCATAATTCATTCTCTTGAGCATCACCTCATTAGTGAATACCCCGTCTTGACCAAAAGTATATTCTCTCAAAAGAAAATATTTAAGAGCATCTATTCCATATCGCTCTATTAGTTTCACAGGATCTACCACATTACCCTTGGACTTTGACATTTTACCGCCTTCCAGCAGCAGCCATCCATGTCCGAGAACCTGTTTAGGAAGGGGAAGTCCTGCGCTCATAAGCAGTGCCGGCCATATCACCGTATGAAATCTTACGATTTCTTTTCCCACAAGGTGAACATTGACAGGCCAGTATTTATCATACAGCTCAGGCTCATCCGGCCACCCCAGCGCTGTTATATAGTTTGAAAGAGCATCAAGCCATACATACATAACATGCTTTTCATCAAGAGGTACCGGAATACCCCAGTCGAATGTCGATCTGGAAATACACAGATCCTCAAGCCCCTGTTTTACAAAAGCTATCATCTCGTTTCTTCTCGTATCAGGCTGCAGAAATTCAGGATTATTTTCAAAAAGATCCAACAGCCTATCCTGATACTTGGAGAGCTTAAAGAAATATGCTTCCTCCTTTGCTTTCTCCACAGGTCTTCCACAATCAGGGCATTTGCCGTCAATAAGCTGACTCTCCGTCCAGAATGATTCACAAGGAGTACAGTAAAGGCCTTCATACTCACCCTTATATATATCACCATTTTCATAAAGCTTCATGAAAAGTTCCTGAACCCTCTTTATATGTCTGGTTTCGGTAGTTCTGATAAAATCATCGTAAGATATCTCCATAGTCTTCCATAAATCCTTTATCCCGGCGACCACCTCGTCCACATAATCCTGCGGTTTCATGCCTTTTTTCTCTGCTATAGTCTGTATCTTCTGCCCGTGTTCATCGGTTCCTGTGAGAAATCTCACATCATACCCAGAAAGGCGTTTAAATCTGGCCATAGCATCTGCCATGACAGTACAATAAGTATGCCCTATATGAAGATTTGAGCTCGGGTAATAAATAGGTGTAGTAATATAATAAGTGCCTTTATTTTCTGCCATTTTATCTGATCATTCCTTTCTATCTGAACAGTTTCACATCTGTATATTTTATTATAAGGTCTGCTATATCTTCTATTCCGATATAACCGCTGTCTATGGAAAGATGGTAATTGACAGGCTCTCCCCACTTCTGTCCTGTATGATAAGCGTAATAATTGGCTCTTGCTTTATCGGTATCTTTCATCAGCTTCTTTACGTGTTCCTGGGGAATTCCGTATTCTTCTACAGCCCGCTTTATCTTGTCTTCCTCTTCGGCATATATGAACACATTTGTAGCCTCCGGCATACCTCTCAGAATATAGTCAGCGCATCTTCCCACTATTATACAGGAACCTTCGCCGGCGATTTCTTTAATAGTATCAAACTGCGCCAGAAAAAAACGTTCATTGAGAGACAGACTCTCCGGACCGGCTTCAGCTGTTCCCATAGCAGATATAAGACTGTAGAGAAAACTGTTCTTCGCCTTCTTCTCCGCATCCTCCATCATTTCTCTGGAAAATCCCGACTCCTCAGCAATCCTATCTAAAAGCTCTTTATCGTAATACGGTACGCCAAGCTTTTCTGCAAGGCGCTTTCCTATAAGCCTTCCTCCGCTTCCGAATTCACGACTTATGGTTATTATTTTTTTATCACTCTTCATATGGCTTCCTCCCTTAGACGGTTTTTTCAGAACAAAACCATTTTCGCATAATTTTTCAGCGGACGGCTTTGTTGGTACATTATATCACATTTTATCTTTGATTGTAACAGAATTAACCTTTTCAGGCGACTCTTCCTCAGGAACCAACATCAGCAATTTCATTTCTCCCGGCTCCAAAGTTATGCCTTTGAGCAAATCATACTGCGCAGTAGAACGAGAATGACTTACTTTAGGAAAACAGCAACTTCTTATGGTTTCACGAAGCGGACGACTTACCGAATTCGGAGCACCTATACTCCTCCACACAGCAACCTCATCATCTCCATGAAACTGCAAAGTATATGTAAAGATGGAATAATTGCACTGTATATCTTCTATATGCAGAAATATCTCTTTTCTGGAAAGATCCTGTCTATATTTATCTTCACCTATGTTATTACATAATATGCTTATCTTTTTCCCCTGCCGAGACACAGTACAAAACTCTTTATCAAAGACTCTTTCATTATATAACCGGTTTATAAGAAAGTGAAAGTAATACCATTTTGTACGAAATCCCTTTTCTCCATACATAGAAGTTTCTCTGCCAAAAACTGAAGCCGTTTCATTTATTTTTTCTATTTCTTCGTCTTCTTCTCCAATAATTTCCATGTCTATTCCAAATTCACGGCACAGATCTCTCACAGGGCTAAAAAATTCATATGATCCGTAAAATTCATATAATCTGCCAAAGTCAGATGTTTTGGCAAACACTCTGTCAAAATCCATTTCACAGAAAATGTCCCTCATATAATCCATATGAAATAAGGTCTGAGGGGTGACTTGCAGCTGCCTTGCTCGAAAAATATTATCAGAGCTCTCATATGTATTGCCGAGAATTACATAGACAGACAAACGTTCAGTGTTCTCGACAAGAAAATCTTCAGGATAATACTTCCTCTGATACATTTTAAGATAAGAAAGCTGTTCTTCTTTTCCATAACATATTATATCAGGTATGCTGTCTTCGGGATTTCTTTTGCCGTAACGTTTTCTATATGTACTCAGGGACACTTTGGCATGAACAGCGAAAGCTTTTCTTAAATAAACAGCCGATGAAAATCCACACTCTTCGGCTATTTCCTCGACAGACTTTCCTGACTCCAAAAGAGGATACAAAGCTATATTCAGTCTTATAGCATTAAGCAGATCCTGAAAGCTCATTCCCAGAGTATCCTTAAGAAGATGAGAAAGATAATACTTATTCAGATAAAAAGCATCAGCCACATTAGAAAGGGTTAATTTTTCACTGTAATGCTCCTGCAGATACGTAAGGATTTCTTCCGCCCTCGTTATCTGTGTAAGAGGCAGCCTCTGGGGATAATTATGAAGAATATAGTCATCATAATAAAACCATTGAAAATTATTCATCATATATGTATAGCATTCCAATACTATATCCGAAAGTTCTGATTTATATGAAGACGTTTTCTCCATATAACAGCACGCTATATTTATAAGATATCGCCTCAGCTGCTCTATAGTCTGAGTGGAAGAATATTGATCAAAACTAGCCATACTGAAGGCTGAAAAAGCAGGCACATTGTAAAGATGCGCAATATGATCCATGTGAAAATGTATACTCATTACTCTGCAGGGCCCTCCTATCTTTTCTATATTATGTATAGTATCCGCATTTATAAAAATAAAATGATTTTCTTCTATTGCATCTATAGAATAAAAGCTGGTATGTACAGAGGCCTGACCATCAATGATAAATATAATTTCAGGGTCTTTATGATGATGCATTGGATACTCTTCAACATCATATATAGCTACAGATACGATTTCTCCTTTTATATAATTTCTTGTTTCACTCACAACATCGCCCCCCATTAAGATACTTTTTTCACCACAATAATATCAGAAAAATATTAATATTGCTATTATTACGTAAATATTTTTATGCAATAAAACGATTTTTATATTAATCTTCAACAATAATCGGCATAGAATTTTCTGATAATTTAAAATATAATTTTTGCAGTGAATAGATCTAATCACACTATTTCTTATTATCAAGGAAAGGAGCAGATATGGCAGATAAAATTTTTTATAACGGACAAATATATACTATGGATTCCTGCCGCAGAATCTGTGAAGCCTTTGCCGTCTGTAATGACAAACTGGTTTATGTCGGTGACTCACAAAACGCAATGTCTTATAAAAAGGAGGATACTTTACTGATAGATCTAAAAGGCCGAAGTGTCTTACCCGGTCTGGGGGATGCCCATTTACATGCTTCAAGCACATGTGAACTTATCTTCAGCTTTAATATGTATAACATCGGGCTTTCATATGACGCGAAACCTTCAGAAGCAATGAATATCTATCAAAATATTATCAGAAAAAATATTAAACAAAACCACTCTGTCAAAGTTTTGAGAGGAACAGGCTGGGATCCGTCATATTTTATGTCTGATCTTAAATCCATGCCTACAGCATCAGACATAGATAAAGTATGCAGCAATATTCCCGTTATATTAAGATCTTATGACCATCATTACCTATGGGTCAACAGTAAGGTTCTTGAAGATTCAGGGATATCAAAGGATACACCTTCACCCAGAAACGGGATTATATGGAGAGACGAAAATATGAATCCCACAGGAATATTCCAAGAAAATTCAGCAATAGATCTAATTCTCAAAAGTGTTCCTTACGGAGATTACTCTATTGAAGAATATGAAAAAGGTATCATGTATTATCAAAAAAATTTTGGCAATGCATATGGTACGACACTCATCTTCGACGCACTTGCCACAGAAAACGCCATACAAGCATATAAGAATCTGGCTGTAAGAGATGAACTTAACATGCGAGTTACGGCAGTATATGCTGTCGACCCTGAAAAACCTTTATCTCAGCTTGATCATATTATCAAACAACGTGGATCTGAGGATGTAGGTGAAATCTTCAGAAGGAACACTGTAAAAGTATTTGCCGACGGAACAGGTCTGTCTATCTACATGGATAAACCCTATGAGCCGGAATATCTTAAAACTATCGGTATGAAAGAAGGATATAATGGTCATCCCCAATGGACAGAAAGCGAATTGAGAGAAATCTTTATGAAAGCGAATGGAGCCGGAATGCCTGTACATGTACATTGCATGGGAGACGGCGCTGCAAAAATGACTTTAGATGCTATAGAGTACACGAAAAATCAGGGAATTGCAGTAGAGAAAATGAGGAATACAATAGCTCATTTTATGGCCATAAAAGAGGAAGATAAAAAACGTATGGCAAAACTCAATGTCATAGCCAGCGTCCAGCCTATATGGGGATGTTATTACAGCATGACAGAAACCATAATAACAGAAATGCTGGGAGATAAAAGAGCTCGGGCACAATACCCTATGGGAAGTTTTAAAAAGGAAGGAATAAAAA
>NZ_JBKTXS010000021.1:6804-37757 GCF_046951855.1 Lentihominibacter sp.
GTGATAATTCCGCCAAGTCCATTTCTTGGTTTTAAAATAGGAACTACCCGTACCGTGAACAAAGCTCATCCCGAATATAAAATATACAGAAATTGTCCTCTTGGACCAAAAAATGATCCTTTAAGTGAGGCTGTGGACCTTAACGACATGATAGAGATGTATTCTATCGGACCTGCCTATCAAACATTTTGCGATGATATCACAGGAAGCCTTCAAAATGGTAAATCAGCTGATTTCGTCATACTGGACCGCTCTATATCAGACACTTCTCTTGAAGATCTTGATAGCCTTAAAGCAGAATCAGTTTACTTTAGAGGAAAAAAAATATTCTAAATAAGGAGGTTATAATCATGAAAAACTTCAGTTTAAAAGATGAAACCGGAAAAATATATTATGGATGGTATATCGTCTTAACCGCCGCTATCATATGTGGCCTTGTCTACAGCGGGATCGTCTCGGTGACAGGGGTCTTCCTTCTTCCGGTTACCGCTTCGCTAAAACTGCCCATAGGCGGATATTCATTTTATATGACGATCATGTCCCTGACCCAAATAGTCACTTTACTGAGTATATCAAAATTTCTTACGGCGAAAAATATAAAAAAGATCATGACAATTGCCGCACTTTTAGGAATTATATCATTCATAGGATTCGCCATGGCAAAGTCTCTGATTTGGTTCTACATATTTGCTGTTCCGCAGGGATTTTGCTTTGGAGCTTTCACTATGACGCCATGTCAGATCCTTGTATCAAATTGGTTCGGAGAAAAAGCGCGTGGTAAAGCTATGAGTTTTTTCCTGACAGGTATGTCACTTATAACTGTAGTCCTTATGAATGCGCTGAACTATATAGTCCTGAATATAAGCTGGCAGGCCGGTTACATAACATTATCAGCATGTGTCTTAATATGCCTTCTGATAGCTTTTAAAACAGTATCCTGGAGTCCTGCCGAAAAAAATATGAAACGCATGGGAGATCTAAATGAAAAAGAACTCGCAGAAATAAATTCTGCAGAAGTAAAAGGCGTGTCTTTTATAGAAGCACTTAAAAAACCCATCACATGGATAGCGTTTATTTCCTGTACTTTAGCAGTCATAGTCTCCAGTTCTATCCTTCAGCATGGCATCCCCACTATGGTAATGGCCGGACATAATCAAACCAGTGCCACAGCCATAGTCTCAGCAATGTCTGTAATAATGATGTTCACAGGCCCCATCGTAGGAATCGTTTGCGATAAAAAGCTAAGTGTGGCAGCAGTAGGAACAAGTATCTTTTTCTGTATAGCGACAATAGGCCTCGCCTTCATGAACTCCGGATCTGTAGGAATAATTCTTTTTACAGCAGGATATATTTTCGGTGTTCCTGCAATAAATATTATTTCACCGCTTCTGATGAGTCATATGTATGGAGAAAAGGATCTTGGCAAACTTATCGGCTATGTCAATGTATTTATAGGAATAGGAGGCGCGATCGGTGCCGCTGCTGTGGGAATGCTGGTACAAAGCTACGGAACGTACAAAATGCCTTGGCTCTATATGGCCGCAATACTGCTTGTAGTCGCGATCATACGAGGAATCTGCACAAGCAGCAAAAGAAAATTCAAAGCAGACTTATAAATTGACAATCAGATTTTTCAAAAATCAGGATTGTAAAAATATAAAACAATTAATAAGTCTAATTAAGATACAAAAAACTGCAGCACTGACCAGAGTTTTTCCTCAGTGCTGCATTCTCTTAAAACTTATCCGTTTTATATAGCTTTATTTCTCGCTGTTTACTATTCCAATATCTTTTCTGTACTGCATTCCTTCAAAACGTATTCTTCTGATATTATCATACGCCTTGGCTTTTGCTTCTTCATGAGTTGTGCCAAGCGCAGTAACTCCGAGAACTCGGCCTCCCGATGTGACTGTGGCCATGTGAGATCTGCCTTTGCAGCCTTCCTTATTTTCATCGGCGCAACCCAACTCTGATGTATCCTTTTTCGAAGTTCCTGCATGGAAAACTATTACATCTTCATCCACCTTATCAAGTCCGCCTATGACCTTATTTTTTTCATAGCTTCCAGGATACCCTCCTGAAGCGGCGACAACACAAACAGCCTTTTCTTTTCTCCATTTTATATTCACATCTGCCAGTTTGTTTTCCGTAACCGCCATAAATATATCCAGAAGATCACTATCAAGACGAGGCAGTACCGACTGTGTCTCGGGGTCTCCGAAACGATTATTAAACTCTATAACTTTAGGGCCGTCATCAGAAATCATAAGACCTATGAAAAGCACTCCTTTAAAATCCAGTCCGTCATCCTGAAATCCCTTGAGCGTAGGTTCAAGTATCTGCTCCTTTATTTGTTTTTCAAGCTGCGGTGTGAATACAAGGCTTGGGGAATATGTGCCCATCCCTCCCGTATTCGGACCTTTATCTCCGTCAAATATCCTTTTGTAATCCTGCGCCGATTCCATCGGTATAATGGAAGTCTCGTCCACAAAACACAGCATGGAGGCCTCTATTCCTGTCAAGAACTCTTCAACAACAACTTTATCTCCGGCTGCGCCGAAAACTTTCTGCCCCATCATTTCTTCTATTGCCATCCTGGCATCCACTTCATTTTCAGCGATTACAACGCCTTTACCCGCTGCAAGACCATCAGCCTTGATAACCATAGGGTATCCGTAAATTCCAACGGCATTCAGCAGTTCATCCTTGTCAGTAAACTCTTTATATCCTGCTGTCGGAATATTATGTCTTTCAAGGAAAGACTTAGTGAATGATTTGCTGGCTTCAAGCTGTGAACATTTTCTGTTGGGACCGAAAACCTTTACACCTTTGCTTTCCAGCTCATCCACTATTCCCATAGCCAATGGAACTTCAGGTCCTATTACCGCCAGATCAATACTGTTTTCGGAAGCGAATGTACAGATTCCGTCTATGTCTTCTGCTGCAATATCGACACACTGAGCTATCTGAGCTATCCCTGCATTTCCGGGCGCACAGTAAAGTTCGCCCACCTTTGGGCTCTGCGCCAGCTTCCAGCATATAGCATGCTCTCTGCCGCCTCCACCTACTACTAATACTTTCATTGTTATTTCTACCTCCTGAAAAGGGTCTCTCTGTTTTTAGTGATGGAACAGTCTCATTCCTGAGAAGTACATTGCTATTCCATACTGATCACAGGCTTCGATAACAAGATCATCCCTTATGGAGCCTCCCGGCTGAGCTATGTATTTCACGCCGCTTCGGTATGCTCTCTGGACGTTATCGCTGAATGGGAAAAATGCATCAGAACCGAGAGCCACTCCATCCATCTGGTCAAGCCATTCTCTCTTTTCTTCTCTTGTAAGTGGTTCCGGCTTTTCAGTGAAAAATTGTTCCCACTGTCCGTCAGCCAGTACATCCATATAGTCCTCACTCATATATACATCTATGGCGTTATCTCTGTTAGGTCTTCCCACATCTTCTCTGAAAGGCAGGTTCAGCACCTTAGGACACTGACGGAGAAGCCAGTTGTCAGCCTTCTGTCCCGCAAGTCTCGTACAGTGTATTCTTGACTGCTGTCCCGCACCTATACCTATCGCCTGTCCACCCTTTACATAACATACCGAATTGGACTGAGTATATTTCAGTGTTATGAGAGCAATGATAAGATCACGCTTTGCTTCTTCTGATATATCTTTTGTCTTAGTTACAATATCTCCCAAGAATTCATCGTTAATAGGCATTTCATTTCTTCCCTGCTCAAAAGTTATGCCAAATACCTGTTTATGCTCAACAGGATCAGGCTTGAAAGATGGGTCTATCTTGATTATATTATAATTTCCTTTTTTCTTTGTCTTGAGAATTTCCAACGCTTCCGGCTCATATCCGGGTGCGATCACACCGTCGGATACTTCTCTCTTTATGATTCTGGCTGTGTCTACATCACATACATCGGAAAGAGAAATGAAATCTCCGAAGGAAGACATTCTGTCAGCACCTCTGGCTCTGGCATAGGCTGATGCCAAAGGAGATAAATCGCCAAGATCGTCCACCCAGTATATTTTTCTTTCAACTTCACTGAGAGGAAGACCCACAGCGGCCCCTGCCGGTGAAACATGCTTGAATGAAGTTGCCGCAGGAAGTCCCGTCGCTTCTTTTAATTCCTTCACAAGCTGCCATCCGTTGAAGGCATCCATAAAGTTAATATAGCCGGGTTTTCCGTTAAGTACCTCTATCGGCAAATCTCCATCTTCCACGAATATACGGGAAGGCTTCTGATTAGGGTTACAGCCGTATTTTAATTCCAGTTCTTTCATTATTTCTCTCCTCAATTATTTGTTTTTATTTACTATACGGGTTTGGTATTTTCCCGTTTCTATATCTATATATCTTACGAACAGTGATACTTTATTGTCTTCATTGAGACTGTTCCACACTAAATCCGTAAACTCGTCTATACTTCCTGAGAGTTCCACTTTTTTAGGCTCGCCTTCATAGCTCGGAAGCGGATTACCGTCTCCTACATAAGTATGTATGAAACGTCCCTCTCCTGCCGGACAGCCATCATATGTGAAGGTGTTTCTTATACAAAAGTCAGGGTTGCCATCGTCGCTTTTCAGTATGGACATGGCAAAATCATACTTTCCGCCCTTAACATTCATAATACCGGATATTCTCGGGGTATAATTAGGCTCATCCGGCTCAAATTCACGTGTTCTTAAAGCTTCCTCAAAAGTCTTGCCCTCAGCCATAAGATCATATACAGTGTCAGTCTGGTCTCCGTTTGTAACTATAGTAGCATCTCCCAGCACTCTTACAGGTGCATATATTATAAGGCTCGGGTCGCTCAGCTTTGATTCGTCAAAGGCCTCTGTGCGGATACCTTCCTCCTGCTCAACAAACACACGGTTTCTGCTGTTGACGCTTCTGCCCATGATAAAATACGCGGCTACAGCACTTTTTCCATCAGCGGACTTACCGATGACAATACCCCTTCCGGGATATGAATTTTCATTAAGAATATTCATTAATGATAATTTTTTCATATTTTTATTCCTTTCCATCCCAACAATACGTACAAAGCTTACACCTGTCTACACCGATAGCTTCTATAGTATCCTCCAGCTCCTGAAACTTAAGACTGTCAAAATTCAGTCTGCTCCTTATGAGTTCTACCATTTTCCTATGTCTTTCTGTCTTGGAATCAGCATATTCGGCTAATATCTCCTCACTTATTTCTGTTTGAATATCGCTGTCAAAATCCGCAGGATTAGCTGAGGCATCCCCGGGATCATCCAAACCCTCCAGCTCTCTGATACATCTTCTGGTTATCAGCTCCATATCGCTTACGGAACGTGAAAAATTGAGGAATTTACATCCGTACATTATAGGAGGACATGCTGATCTGACATGAATCTCTTTAGCTCCGTTTTCTATCAGATAAGTCACCGTCTGAGAAAGCTGAGTGCCTCTTACGATAGAATCATCAATAAGTACGAACTTTTTATCTTTTATTATCTGAAATACCGGCACCAGCTTCATCTTCGCTATACGATTTCTCGCTTTCTGGTTTTGAGGCATAAAGCTTCTTGGCCATGTAGGCGTATATTTTATAAGAGGCCTCGCATAAGGAACTCTTGACTGATTGGCATATCCTAAAGCATGCGCCACACCGCTGTCCGGCACTCCTGCCACATAATCAACATCAAGATCACCGTCTTTACGCGCCAGCAACTCGCCGTTTTTATTTCTCATAAGCTCTACATTTCTTCCTTCGTAGATGGATGTGGTATACCCAAAATATGTCCATAAAAATGCGCAGATCTTCATGTCTTTCTGAGGTTCTGCGAGGGTCTTCTCTCCTTCTGCCGTTATAAAGGCTATCTCAGCCGGCCCCAATTCGCGCTTATATTTATATCCCACATTTATAAATGCAAAAGATTCGGACGCTGCACAGTAAGCCCCTTTCTTTTTTCCAATTATAAGAGGAGTTCTGCCATATTTATCCCTTGCAGCATAAAGCCCTTCTTCAGTGAGAATAAGCATAGTCATAGAACCGTCTATTTTAGCCTGTGCTATTTTGATACCTTCCACAATATCTTTTCCGGTAGATACAAGGGCCGCCACAAGTTCTGTATTATTAATAGGGCCGCCGCTCATAGACATAAACTGACCGGCTCTTTCCTCAAGAAGTTCTTCCACCAGTTCTTCCTTATTATTTATGCGCCCTACGGTAGTAATGGCGTAATCGCCCTGTCTGCTTCGTACAGTCAAGGGCTGCGGATCACCGTCGCTTATGGCACCTATTCCCATCCTGCCTGACATTTCCTCTATATCCGCTTCAAATTTGCTTCGGAAAGGTGAATTTTCTATATTATGTATTGAACGATTGAATCCTCCATCCTGAAGTACACACAACCCCCCGTTTTTCGTTCCCAGATGTGAATGATAGTCTGTTCCAAAGAACAAATCCATGACGCAATCCTGTTTGGAAACGAAGCCTATTACTCCGCCCATTACTTTTTACCTCCTTTTAAGCCGTCAATTACTAACTTAAGCCCTTCTGCAAGTATCTTGTGTTCTGTTTCCAAAACTCTTGCGGCAAGATCCTCAGGTGTATCTCCTTTCATAACAGGGACTTTCTTCTGAATGATAATTTCCCCTGTGTCTACGCCCTCATCCACGTAATGAACAGTAGCTCCGCTTTCCTTCTCTCCGGCTTCTATAACCGCTTTATGTACTCTTATCCCATAAAATCCCTTGCCGCAGTATTTAGGTATAAGAGATGGGTGTATATTTATTATCCTGTTTCTGTAGTTTTCTATAATTTCAGGAGAAAGGACTCTCATATAGCCTGCCAGCACGATTATTTCAGCTCCCGATTTTTTAAGTTCATCGAGGACTTCAGCCTGCTCTTTGGCTACAGCTGTAGCTATTCCAGCTTTTTCAGCTCTTTCCAGAGCAAATGCGCCGTCTTTGCTGGAGATCACCTTTGCGATTTCCACCTGCGGCAGCTCCCCGCCGGCCGTTTTATCTATAAGAGCCTGAAGGTTTGTTCCTCCTCCTGAGACAAGTACCGCAACTTTCGTTTTATCACTCATGTTCAATATCCCCTACTCCGTATAATTGAGAACTACTGTCTCATCTTTTCTGTCTATGATTTCTCCGATAACAGAAGCTTCTTCACCGGCATCTTTAAGAGCGGCTACAATGGCGTCTGCATCAGCGGCATCTGCTATCATCATCATTCCCACACCCATGTTATAAGTTGAGAACATTTCTTTCGTCTCGATGTTGCCGCACTTCTGAATATATGAGAATATAGGAGGTACTTTCCATGCGCCTACATCTATTGACACTGCAGTTCCTTCCGGAAGTATTCTCGGTATATTTTCAAAGAATCCTCCGCCTGTTATATGAACGATTCCGTTAACGTCAAACTTCGGCAGTACGGCGTCGCAGGCTTTCGCATATATTTTTGTCGGCGTGAGAAGAGCCTCTCCTAGAGTCTCCCCCAATTCTTCTACATACTCGCTTACATCCATTGCCATTTTGTCAAAGAATACCTTTCTCACCAGAGAATAACCATTGCTGTGTATTCCGCTGGAAGGAATTCCTATAATCTTGTTTCCGATCTTTACTTTTTCCCCGGTTATTATTTTATCCTTATCAACTACGCCTACAGAAAAGCCTGCCATGTCGTATTCACCTTCACTGTAAAAATCCGGCATCTCGGCAGTTTCTCCTCCTACAAGAGCGCTGCCCGACTGCTTACATCCATCTGCTATCCCTTTAACAATATCTGCTATCTTTTCCGCCTTTACCTTTCCTGTGGCGATATAATCAAGGAAAAACAGGGGTTTTGCGCCCTGACAAAGCACGTCGTTAACGCACATTGCCACGCAGTCTATACCCACCGTATCATGTTTATCCATCAGGAATGCGATCTTAAGTTTGGTTCCCACTCCGTCAGTTCCGGAAACAAGAACAGGCTGTGACATACCCTTTACGTCTAGGTTGAACAGACTTCCGAAGCTTCCCAGTCCTGTAAGTACATTCTCATTAAACGTACCCTTAACGTGTTCCTTCATCAGTGATACTGCACGTTCGCCTTCCTTGGTGTCCACTCCGGCATCTTTATATGTAAGTTTCTTTTCTTCCATTATTTTCCTCCGTATAGGCTCTGCACTAATCGTTTTTTACTCTTCTGAGAACTTCCGCATAAGTTTCTTCTATCTTGCCCAGATCTCTTCTGAATCTGTCTTTATCCATTTTTTCATTGGTGTTCACATCCCAAAGTCTGCAGGTGTCAGGCGAAATCTCATCTGCCAGTATTACCTGTCCGTCATAAAGACCGAATTCTATCTTAAAATCCACCAGCTTGAGACCTTTATCCATGAAGAATTCCTTCAAAGTGTCGTTTACGATGGCTGCATATTTTTTAACCTCTGCCAGTTGTTCCTTTGTCACCAGCTTAAGAGCCAGAGCATGTGATTCGCACATAAGAGGGTCGCCCAAATCATCATTCTTATATGAAAGCTCAAATGTCGGCTCATCAAATACGATTCCTTCTTCTACTCCGTATCTCTTGGCAAAAGAACCTGCGGAAATATTTCTCATGATAACTTCCAGCGGCAGGATTTTTACGGCCTTCACTATAGTCTCTCTGTCGCTTATCTGTTCTATGTAGTGGGTCGGAACGCCTTTCTGCTCAAGGAGCTGCAGAATAATATTTGTCATTGTATTATTTACAACACCTTTTCCTACTATCTGGCCTTTTTTTTCACCATTGAAAGCCGTAGCATCATCCTTATAGTCAACGATTACACACTTTGGATCATCTGTCTTAAAAACCTTTTTCGCCTTACCCTCGTAAAGCTGTTCTAACTTTTTCATATGGTATTCCCTCCTGATTTTTGTTTTTATTTATTTTTGTTTTCATTGAATTCTCTGTCCAGCGCTATGATGTCTTCTTCCTGTTTTTTCTTGAAATCCTTTACTGCTTGTCTCAGCTTCGGCTCTGCCGCACTGAGAATCTGGACTGCCAGAATGGCCGCATTTTCAGCGCCATCTATTGCCACAGTGGCAACGGGAACTCCCTTTGGCATCTGTACCACTGAAAGAAGTGAGTCCAGACCGTCCATAGTGCTTGATTTCATCGGCAGACCTATTACAGGCAGCGGTGTTGTCGCCGCCAAAACTCCCGCAAGATGTGCCGCCTTTCCTGCCGCTGCTATTATACATCCGAAACCTGCTTCTTCTGCACCTGCTGCAAAGGCTTCAGCCTGCTTAGGAGTTCTGTGGGCAGAGATAATTCTCGTTTCATACTCCACTCCGAAGCTGTCCAGCATCTTTTCCGCTTTCTCAACTACAGGATAGTCCGACTTGCTGCCCATTATTATTGCTACTTTCATTTTAATATTCCTTTCTTAAATCGTGTATCGGCTATTTAAAATATTTTACTCCCGATTCAAATATTTTCTGATCTTTTTCTCCAATCACATTCTTATAAAGGTTGTTTCCTATTCTTTCCGAATGCCCCATCTTTCCGAAGACTCTTCCATCAGGAGATGTTATACCTTCTATAGCCATAACAGAACCGTTAGGATTAAAGGCTATATCCATTGAAGGCTTCCCGTCAAAGTCAACGTACTGAGTTGCTATTTGTCCGTTTTCTGCGAGTTTTCTCAGAACGTCAGGTTTAGCTATGAACCGTCCTTCCCCATGTGAAACAGGTATTGTAAATGTTTCTCCAACTTTCACTCCGGAAAGCCAAGGAGACTTCACCGATGTTATTCCTGTCCTCACAAGGCATGAAGCATGCCTGCCTATTTTGTTATACGTAAGGGTAGGACTGTCCTCTCCGCATTCTGTTATCTTTCCCTCAGGCACCAGCCCCAGCTTTATCAACGCCTGAAATCCATTGCAGATACCCAGTATGAGGCCGTCTCTGTTATCCAGCAGGTCAGCCACCGCATCTTTTATTGCAGGATTTCTGAACACCGCCGTAATGAATTTAGCCGAACCGTCAGGCTCATCTCCGCCGGAGAATCCTCCCGGTATCATTATTATCTGGCTTGATCTTATCTTTTTTTCAAGCTCTTCTATTGACTCTTCAAGTTGCGAAGCCGTAAGGTTTCTGATTATGTGTATATCTGCCTCGGCTCCTGCTTTTTTGAAAGCTCTTGCCGAATCCATCTCGCAGTTGGTCCCCGGGAATGTAGGTATCACGACTTTCGGTTTTGCAATCTTCACAGCAGGCACTGACATATTTCTTTCGATAAAGACAGGCTGCTCTACCTGTGTTTTATCTTCTGCATTTTTAAATTCAGATGTTCTCACAGGGAATACGCTTTCTACAGGTTCCTGCCATTTTGATATTATCTGATTGAGATCCTCGCTCTGTCCGTTAACAGTAAGCCTTCCGTCAACTGTAGTCTTTCCCAAAGCAGCATATACCGCCCCGGCCATCAGTTTATCCACATCCTGACCTGCAGGAAGCTCAATGACAAGAGAGCCGAACATTGGTGATAAAATATCACCTTCCACATTTACATTTACTCCGATCTTATTTCCGGCAGCCATCTTCACCAGAGTCATATAAAGTCCTCCGCGCCCTATAGCGTCAGCTGCCAACAGCTTACCTGCCT
Organism: Lentihominibacter sp.; assembly: GCF_046951855.1. Taxonomy (NCBI): domain Bacteria; kingdom Bacillati; phylum Bacillota; class Clostridia; order Peptostreptococcales; family Anaerovoracaceae; genus Lentihominibacter; species Lentihominibacter sp. The sequence goes on from NZ_JBKTXS010000021.1 coordinate 17,433, forward strand.
CTGCCAGCTCTTTTATTTTGAGAAGATTATTTCTGTATATTTCAAAATCTATCACACCGTCTTTATCTATAGGAGCTGTTACAGCTACCAACGTGCTTCCGGCAAATTTAATCTCTGATGATACGATATCATTTGCATCTGCCGTGGTTACAGCAAATGATGCAAGCGTCGGAGGAACATCTATATCCATAAAAGTCCCTGACATACTGTCTTTTCCTCCGATTGCCGGTATCTCAAGCTCTTTCTGCACCCTCAGAGCGCCCAGCAGTGCAGACATCGGTTTTCCCCATCTTGCCGGATCACTGCCCAGCTTTTCAAAATATTCTTGGAATGTCAGACGCACATTTCTGTAGTCTCCTCCCATTGCCGCAATCTTGGTTACTGAATCTATAACGGCATACAATGCTCCGTGAAATGGACTTCTGACAGCAAGCTCCGGATCAAATCCGTAACTCATCAATGTTGCTGTATCTGTCTCTCCTTCTGTTACCGGAAGCTTTGCAGCCATTCCTGCCGACGGAGACAGCTGATATTTGCCTCCCAAAGGCATCAATACCGTCCCTGCGCCTATTGTACTATCAAATCTTTCCGTAAGGCCCTTCTTGCTGCAACAGTTAAGATCTATGAGCAACTGTTCTCTCGTTTTTGTTTCTTTTAATATATCTGCCAGATCTGAATTAACTTCCGATAGTTCTTTCGGATCTGATACCAATGCTTTGGCAAACTGCTGAGCCCCATTTGTGTTGAGAAAGTCCCTGCTCAGATCCAGTATGCAAACTCCTCTCCAGTGCATCCTGACTCTATTGGTATCAGTTACCTCAGCAACTGTGGTTGCTTCCAGATTTTCTTCCCTGGCATATTTGATAAATTCCTGCTCTTTGTCTGCCTCAACCACAACTGCCATTCTTTCCTGAGATTCGGAAATGGCAAGCTCTGTACCGTCAAGTCCGTCATACTTCTTTGGAACCTTATCCAGATTGATTTCAAGACCGTCGGCCAGCTCTCCTATTGCAACGGAAACGCCGCCGGCACCGAAGTCATTACATCGTTTTATCAGCGTAGCGACTTCTTTTCTTCTGAACATTCTCTGTATATTTCTCTCTACAGGCGGATTACCTTTTTGAACCTCTGCACCGCACTGCAGTATTGATTCTTCTGTATGCTCCTTTGATGAACCTGTAGCCCCGCCGCATCCGTCACGTCCTGTTCTTCCTCCCACCAGGATTATAACATCACCTTTCTGAGGAACCTTTCTTATTACATGATCAGCAGGCGCTGCACCTACAACAGCTCCGATCTCCATCCGCTTCGCAACATAATTTTCGTGATACACTTCGTCCACAAGACCGGTGGCAAGCCCTATCTGGTTTCCGTATGAGCTATAGCCATGTGCTGCTTCTGTCGTTATCTTTCTCTGCGGCAATTTACCGCTTAAAGTCTCTTCTATAGGCTTTCTGGGGTCAGCTGCGCCTGTAACCCTCATAGCCTGATAAACGTATACTCTGCCTGAGAGCGGGTCTCTTATAGCTCCGCCGAGACATGTTGCAGCTCCTCCGAAAGGCTCTATCTCCGTAGGATGATTATGGGTCTCATTCTTGAACATTACAAGCCAGTCTTCTTCTTTGCCGTCTATCTTTGCCTTTACCTTAATGCTGCAAGCATTTATCTCCTCTGACTCATCCAGATTATCAGCCTTGCCATGCTTCTTGAGGTATTTTGTCCCTATACAGGCCATGTCCATGAGGCACAGATTCTTTTCTCTGTTCCCGTAAACATCCTTTCTCATATCAAGATACTGAGCAAATGCCTGCGCTACCAGCCTTCCGTAAGGACTATCATCAAAACCCACATCCTCCAGTGTCGTATTAAATGTAGTATGCCTGCAGTGATCAGACCAATATGTATCTATAACCTTTAATTCTGTAAGAGTGGGGTCTCTCTGCTCATCTTCTGTATAATACTTTTGTACGAATTTTATATCTTCACGGCTCATGGCAAATCCCATTTCTTTTCTGTATTCCTCCAAAGCCGCCTCATTCATTTTTCTAAAGCCGTCTATTATCGCCACTGCAGGAGGAACCGTTGTCTCCATTGTAAGATCCAAAGGTTTATCATCAGAAGCAATCTGAGAGTCAACAGGATTTACACAATAATTTTTTATCGCTTCCAATGACGCATCATTTATATCTCCTTCCAATACTATAGTTCTGGCAAACTTTACAACAGCCTCTGCCCCGGCGTTCATCAGCTTTATACACTGAGCGGCAGAGTCAGCTCTCTGGTCATATTGCCCCGGCAAATATTCAACTGCGAAAAAAATAGCAGATCCCACATCCACAGGCATCGTTTCCTCATATACGACATCTATGGCTGGCTCTGCAAATACAGTAAATTTAGCCGCTTCATAAGTAGAGTCATCTATACCGTCCACATCATAACGGTTCAGTATTCTCACTCCCTCAAGTTTATCAATGTGCAAATTTTCTTTTACATCATTAAAGAGCGCCTCGGCCTCTACATCAAAGCCTTTTTTCTTTTCAACGTAAATTCTTCTTACCATCGATCTATTATCCTTTCTGAATCAAAAACCAGTTTATATTCTGTCACTTGAATTTATATGATAATGTTAGCACTTTTACCTTATTATATCAATGTTTTTCAACCAAAAACTTTGATTCCACAACATTTTACGAACTTTACTCCGCAATATTGGTTTTATAGTCCGTATTTTTCTGTCATGCCCCACTTTTACAAGCATTTTTACTTAAAAAACACGATTTATCCCAGTCAGAGCTTAACTTTTCCGGTCATATTTCCCACACATTCTTTTCAACGTATCTTCACACTGATGCCTTTAAATCAGCATATTGCGCTGTTATTATATAATCACTCCAAGAGGAAAAGAAACACCTCTCCTAATAAATAGTAAATTAGTGTGATGACAGCGAAACGCTGCCCAGAGTATAAACCCGGGCAGCGTTTTCGTTTTATTACAGTTTTCAAAATATACTTAAATATCTTTCACCTGTATCAGGCAATATTGTTACAATTCGTTTCCCTTCATTCTCTTTTCTTGCAGCCACTTGTCCCGCAGCAAAAATAGCAGCTCCCGATGAAACACCCGCCAGAACACCTTCCAGTCGAGCTAAATTTTTCATAGTCTGAAGAGCATCCTCATCTGTAACCGTCATAACCTCATCCATTATGTCGGCATCTAAAATCTCCGGTATGAAATTAGCTCCGATCCCTTGTATCTGATGTGTACCTGCCCAGCCTTCCGTTACAAGCGGTGATGATGCAGGCTCCACACCTATGATTCTTATTGCGCTGTTCATTTCCTTAAGATAACGGCCTATTCCCGAAACAGTCCCCCCGGTTCCGAAAGAAGCCACAAAAATATCTAACTCACCTTCCGTATCTTTCCAGATTTCCGGAGCTGTCGTTTCGTAATGCGCCTGAGGATTAGCCGGGTTTTCGAATTGTCCTGCGATTATGCTTCCCGGGATTTCTTCCAAAAGCTCTTTTGCTTTTTCCACGCTGCCCTGCATACCCTCCTCTCTGTCGGTAAGAACAAGGTCCGCTCCCAGAGCAGCCAGCAATTTCCGTCTTTCGATACTCATACTTTCAGGCATTACCATAACTGCTTTGTACCCTCTGGCGGCGGCAGCCATGGCGATCCCCACCCCCGTATTCCCGCTGGTAGGCTCTATAATAGTCCCTCCCGGTTTGAGTCTTCCGCTTTTCTCGGCCTCAGAAATCATTTTATAACCTACTCTGTCTTTTATACTTCCTGCCGGATTAAACATTTCAACCTTCGCAACAATTTCCGCGCACGAGCCAAAATATTCCTCCATTTTATGAAGCCTGAGCAACGGAGTATCTCCTATAAGATCAGTTATCGTATTTCTAATGTTCATAAAGCCTCCCTCATCTTCTAAAATTTTTCTGTATCAGCTACTTTGCCGTCTTCCATAAACAATATGTATCCATGACCGGGATCAGGTATCCATTTATAAAAATTGTCTTTTACCTTAGGATATATACTCTCCAGTATAGCTGATATTGTTCCTCCATGACATACCGCTATGGAAAGAGCTTCATCATCTTTATGTCTCATGGAAAAAGCTTTCAAAGCATTACGTTCTTTAAGATCATCAAATCCTCTAATCACTCTTTTATAAAAAGCCTGCAGGCTTTCCCCATTAGGAGGCGGCAAATTACCGAGTTTATCAGATTTCCATATCCTATATTCTTCAAGATCTTTAAGTTCTGCATGACTTTTCATTTCAAAAGAGCCAAAATTCAACTCTTTCAGTTTTTCCAGAGATTCATGTTTCTGCCGGCCATATATAAGCTCAAGAGTCTGTTCGGTTCTTCTCAGGCCTGTCGTATAAAATTCCGCATTAACACCGTCAGGATAAAGTCCCGATTCGGCAAGCCGTTTAAGTTCATCTATTCCCTCTGCTGCCAGAGGAATATCAGCGTGTCCATAATAGAGTCTGTTCTTATTGCCTTCTGTTATGCCATGCCTTATGAGGCATATCTTCGATTCCATCTGTGTACCTTCTTCCTTTGAATGTTTCTCCGTCGGAAACATCCTTTATATGACTTGTTACAATGATAACATATCCGCAACCTGTTTGCATCAGACAGTGTTTATTTTATTTTTTACGCAATAAATAGTAAATTAATAACAATACAATAACAGAATTATTTCGGTTTGCCGGATGGCCTCTTTATCTCAGCGCTGCCCACTAAAATTTTCGTTTTATAATTTTCTCAGCTGTTTCATATATAGAAAAGCTCGGTCAAAGAAAGCTTAAAAAGCTGACAGACAGTGAAAACCGATTATTGCAAAAGACTTATATCTCCTTCCTAAAAGATATGTATTGCCCTTGAAAATTCAATTTTTTACTGATATACTTTCAATGAATTTAATAAAGTATGTTTTAACAAAAAATCTGACTTACATTTTCACCGGAATCTGCAAAGTCCGAATTTTTTTGCAGCTTCTTCGGTTTAATATAATCTTCCGGCGCAGCACAGTACGAAAGGGATAAAAAATATGAACAATACAGCAAAATCCACAATATGTTTATTCATAACCGCCATAATCTGGGGATCAGCTTTTGTGGCACAGAAAATAGGAATGGATTCCATAAGTCCTTTTTATTTCAGCGCTTTCAGAATGATTTTAGGAGCAGCTGCATTATGTGTGATGTTGCTTATAATGAACATAAAAAATAAAGAAGATTTAAAGAAAAAAACTGAAGAAAAGAAAAAAAAGGAAAGAAAAATTTTGCTTACCGGCGGATCTCTGTGCGGTATCGTAATTTTCTTTGCTTTTAACCTTCAGCAGCTGGGGCTGGTATCAGTAGATGCCGGAAAAACAGGGTTTATTACAGCTCTTTATATCATTCTTGTCCCTATCATGGGAATATTCCTAAAGCACAGAACATCTCTTTTCACATGGCTCGGAGCTCTTGTAGGTGTAGTAGGACTCTATTTTCTGTGCATCACAGAAGATTTCTCTGTCCACCCCGGAGATATGACAATTATGATCGGAGCTTTTTTCTGGGCTTTTCATATCTTATGCATAGACTATTTCGCTCCAAAGATAAATGTGCTGAAGCTCAATGCATTTCAGTTTTTTGTAGCTGGTTTCTTAAGCCTGATAATTGCCGTTATATTTGATGACATTTCTCTTCCGGCTATCTTGACCGCGGCCCCGGCTATCTGTTATACAGCTGTTTTCTCTACCGCCATTGCCTATTCATTCCAGGCTCTGGGACAAAAACATCTAAACCCTACTGTTGCCTCAATAATACTGAGTACAGAGGCATTGTTCGCAGTTGTTTTCGGAGGTGTTTTTCTGGGCGAAACCCTCACATACAGAGAAGTCATAGGATGCGGCCTGATGTTTACAGCTGTGATTCTTGCTCAGATTCCACCGAAAAAAAAGGCAGAAAAAAATACAGATGAACCCAAAATTACAGAACAGGAGTAAAAAGGTCTAAGACCTTTAATAAAATAACTATGACTATTTATGAAAAACTTAAAAAACTCGAATACATATTAAATGATCTCGGAAGAATTACTGTTGCGCTTTCCGGAGGAGTAGACAGCGTTTTCCTGCTGACCTTCGCTTACAAACTGTGGGGCGACGACAGAGTATCTGCCGTAACGGCACAAGGTCCTCATTTTGCTGATGATGAAACAGCCTATGCTGATTATCTGTGCAGCGAACTCGGTATAAACCACGATATAGCTTCCGTAGATCACATTCTATCTGTAATTGCTGATAACCCTCCTGACAGATGCTATATATGCAAACGTGAAATATTTTCTTCAATAAAAGAAATTGCGGAAAAACAAGGAAGAAATCTTGTAGACGGTACTAATCTGGATGATCTCGACGATTACAGGCCGGGATACAAAGCCTTGCAGGAACTTGGTATATCAAGTCCTCTTAAAGATGCCGGCCTTACAAAATCGGAAATCAGAAAATCTCTTAGAAAACTTTCCGATACAGACCCCTTCATAAAACAGGCTCTTATGATACCATCTGACGATGGGAAAACTTTTCCTATCTGGGAAAAACCCGCATTCGCTTGCCTTGCTTCAAGGATACCTTACGGTCAAACTATAACAAAAGAAAAACTTTTATCAGTATATAAAGCCGAATGCTTTCTTAAAGCTCTTGGTTTTACCCAAATCAGAGTCAGACATCACGGAGATGTAGCGAGAATAGAGGTGCTTCCTCACGACAGAAAAAAATTTTTTGATGAAAAGTTTATGGACAAAGTAAATGATGAAATTAAAAAATGTGGATTCAGATTCGCCGCACTTGATCTCGGCGGATACAAAATGGGCAATCTGAACGAATAAAAATGCATAATCATAAAGGAGAACATGGTCATGACAGAAAAGAAAAAATTCAATTCTTCTGATAAAAACAGAAAATATGATTTTAATGATTTTACAGAGATAATCTCGCTTCTCAGATCCCCGGGTGGCTGCCCATGGGATATGAAGCAGACACACGAAACATTAAAAGAATGTCTCATAGAAGAATCCGGGGAAGTCATATCTGCCATAGATAATAAAGATACCGCTAATCTTTGCGAAGAACTTGGCGATCTGCTTCTGCAGGTAGTTATGCACGCCCAGATAGCCTCAGAAAAAGGATATTTTACAATAAACGATGTAATCCAAGGAGTCTCCGAAAAAATGATACGCAGACACCCGCATGTGTTTGGTGATGTAAAGGTATCTTCTCCTGAAGAAAGTCTTCAGTTATGGCAAGAAATTAAAAAACAGGAAAAATCGAAATAAAATATTCCTGACACAATAAAAAATAGCCTGTGATCTCGAGGGATTACAGACCCGAAGGATTTGAAATTTTAAATTTCAACATTCCAAAGACGTTCCTCATCTATCCCGATATCACAGACAACTATCCTGCCAAAATATCCCGATGCAAACTTCTGAAGATGCACAGGTTTTTTGGCATGAAAAACAATAGTGTAGTCGGCGCAGACACAGCTGTGATCCAGATATTTTTCATTTATCAGATCACCGCTTATCCCCGAAGGGATATCCAGCGCAAATATGATCGGCCCTCCACGGCAAGTCGAATCAGAAGAGCCTTTAGAAAAATTGTTTATATAAATGGCAGCTTTCAGTGCGTTGCCATTAAGAGCCCCTTGAAATCCCGTTCCATATATCGCATCTATTATGATATCGGGAATCTCTCTTAATTCTATCAGCGCTCTTTCATTCTCCTTCATATCTACAATAGTTATGGGCATATCTTCAATCAAAGAAAAATTAATTTTGCTGTTACTTGTAACTGGTTTTCCATCTACTAAAATCACTGTGACTTCATATCCCTTATTACACAGTATCCTTGCTGTGACAAAACCATCTCCTCCGTTATTGCCTTTCCCGCAAAATACCAGAACATTTTTCCTTCTGCTACTCCAATCGCCCTTTTCATCGCAGCCTTTATTTTCGGCACTAACATAGCTTTTAGGCGATTTAATTGATTTTCCAACATATACAGTCTCTGCAACTTTGCTGTTAACCGTATCCGAAACATCTTCTTTACCGGCGATAAATCTTCTGTACATATCTATTTCCAAGATAATCTCAGCAGCTGAGGAACCAGCCGTCTCCATCATCTGATAATATGACAGCCCATTCTCATCTGCTCTTTTCTCAAGGATCCTCATCTGTCCGCATGTAACGAAATGTTCCCTGTTTTTATTCATATTTCTACCCCATGACCATAAGGTCCAAGCCGTCGTATGACGATAAGAATTTTTTCATTGTATCAACGATACTGTCACATCCGCCCTCCTCATCTGATGCCATATTCATAGGAAGAATAGGATCATGCAATGATTTTCTCAAGAGACACCATCCATTGGGAAAGCCTATCCTAACTCCTTCATAATTAGGTTCTTCGAGAAAGAGTTCCTCTGAAGACTTTACAAAATCCTCGAGATCATTGAGAATTTTATCTCCATACGTTCCAAAATCTCCATACGTAATAGGTATTCTTATCTCTCTCTCATCTGCCGGATTTTCAAGTTTCTCTATGATACAATCAAGGGACTTCCCTTGTTTTCGCAGTTTAGCTGCCTCTATGACTATCTTTGTAGCCAGATAGGCTCCGTCATCCAAAAAATAATTTTCTTTAAAAGCTGCATGCCCCGAAGTCTCTATAGCCAGCTGACAGTCTGTTCCCTGTCTGTTAAGCTCCTGCGCCTTATTTATAACATTTTTATATCCTCGTTTGAACCTCATGTGTTTAAGTCCCAGACCATCCTCTATAAAGGAAGTCAGCTGCCTACTGGTAATACTATCTGTAACTACAGTAGTACCGGGGTATTCTTCAGCTACCAAAGCAGCCGCCATAGCAACTATTCCATTTCTGGCAATCTCTCTGCCTCTCCCGTCTACAGCTGCAGACCTATCCACATCAGTATCAAATATAAGTCCAAAATCTGCTCCCGTTCGGAGAACCTGCATAGCCAGTGAGTTCATAGCTTCCCGGTCTTCGGGATTAGGGGCATGGTTCAAAAACATTCCATCAGGATCAAGATACTGACTGTCTGATATATCCGCTCCGAGAGGTTTAAGAACCCTTCTGGCAAAAAAACCGCCGCTTCCATTACCTGCATCTACTACTATTTTCATCCCCTCAAGAGGTCTCTCCCCCATGCCTGCGCCATCCTGTATAAGTTTTCTCAAATGGCGGCAGTATACAGACATCACATCCCCCTCCTGAGCGGGATAAACTAATTTGCCAAAATCTCTGACTCTCCCTTCAATATTTTTAGGCTCACCGAGATTTGCTGGACCTGAATTTTCATCCTCAGCATATTTAAGAATGAGGGAAATATCTCCTTTATTAAGACCGCCCTCAGATGTAAAAAATTTAAATCCATTTCTGTTATAAGGCAAATGGCTTGCTGTTATCATAATCCCTGCATCACATGAAAATTCAGGAAATACTGTTGTCATAAACATAGCGGGAGTAGAGGCCAATCCGCAGTCATAAACCTTTATCCCATAAGGGCCAAACCCATTCATAAGCCCTTCCATCAAACGCTTGCCCGATATACGCGGATCTCTTCCGATGGCAATAGTCACACTTTCAGGATTTTTGTCTAATTTATCACAAAGCCATACAGCAAATCCTCTGGCGATATCCACAGCCTCGTAAGGCGTTAAATTAGGTAATTCTCCGGGTTCTCCCGTTATCGCGATACCTCTTATATCGCTGCCGTTTTGCAGTTTCTTATAATTTTTCATATGATACTCTCCTATTTATTGTTTGATTTTAAACGCTGCAGATGTTAAAATATTGTCGCATACGCTCTTATTATAAGCCAACCCACTTATACATAAAAGCTGTTATTTTATTTTTTTCGCTCTGTGAATATCATTTCAGATATTCATGCAGTCAGACACATTCTAAGGCTGTTGGGGAAACAGCCGGCACACTTTATTCTAAGAGGTTTTACAAATGAATACTTTTTTAACAACATTCAATGACATTCTAACTGTATGCAATGACTTTCTTTACAGCAAATTTCTGATCATTGTTCTTATCGGAGCAGGTATTTATTTTACTGTCCGTTCCAAGTTTGTTCAGATAAGACTTCTCCCTGAAGCATGCAGAGTAGTTACCGAAAAAAGTCATACTGAAGGAGGAATGTCCTCATTCCAAGCTTTGATGATAGCTACAGCTTCCAGAGTAGGTACCGGAAACATCGCAGGCATCGCTACAGCTATTGTGGCAGGAGGTCCGGGAGCGCTCTTTTGGATGTGGATCATGTGTATTATCGGCGGAGCTTCAGCTTTCGTAGAAAGTACTCTCGCTCAGGTCTATAAGGAAAAAGACGGCTCCATATTCAAAGGCGGTCCCGCTTATTACATTCAGAAAGCACTGGGTCAAAGATGGCTCGGTATCGTATTCGCAATACTGCTTATCCTAACATTCGCATTTGGATTTAACGGGCTTCAGGCATTTAACATATCTTCTGCCTTCGAATATTATGTTGCGAATTTTTCAGAGTCATATGTCCCAATGATAATAGGACTTATCTTAGCCATAGCTTCAGCGCTGCTCTTTTTCGGAGGATCTCACAAAATCAGCGTTGTATCTTCTGTTCTTGTCCCTGTAATGGCCATAATATATATAATAATAAGTATAGTAATCTTTATCGTAAACATAAAAGTACTGCCTTCCGCAATGTCAACAGTTTTCGAAGAAGCATTTGATTTTGAATCTATTTTCGGCGGATTCGCAGGCTCATGTATGGTAATGGGAATAAAGAGAGGCCTGTTTTCCAATGAAGCCGGTATGGGTTCTGCGCCAAATGCGGCTGCGGCTGCTGATGTTTCACATCCTGCCAAGCAAGGCCTTGTACAAGTTCTTTCAGTATTTATAGATACGCTTCTCATATGTTCGGCCACAGCCTTTATCGTATTGCTTACAGGGAAATATGAAGTAGGCGGAGCACTCAACGGCATACCACTCGTTCAGCAGTCTATAGCTACTGTATTTGGAGAATTCGGTATCCATATCGTTACAGTATGCATATGTATGTTTGCTTTCACCTCACTTATCGGAAACTATTTCTATGCTGAAGCTAATATAAAATTCATAAGTGAAAACAAAATCTTTATGTTCATATTCAGAATACTTGCAGTACTGATGGTGTTTGCCGGCGCCCAAGCAGATCTTAGCCTTGCATGGAACATGGCTGATGTTATAATGGGCGGAATGGCTACAGTCAATATATTTTCTATCCTGCTTCTGGGCGGCATTGCTATGAAAGTACTGGCAGATTATCAGCAACAAAAATCCCAAGGGCTCAATCCCAAGTTCCGTGCCGAAAAACTCGGAATAAAGAATACAGATTGCTGGAAATAATCAGTATAGCCAAACATATCAGAAACCATGCAAATGTAAACAAAGGACATATCTGTCCCATCACATTTCCAGGCTGTCCTGAATAATCCCATACATGCCATCTGTACCAGATATTTACTATTATTCCTACGAAAAATTCGAAAACAGTGAAAATACAAGCTCCCACCGCGGCTTTCGCCAAAGTGGGAGTATTTTTACTTTCTCTTAAATAATAGTAGAAGGCCAGAAGGCACGCTCCCCCAGTCAATGCCATAGACCAGTGGGTATATCCTCTGAACAAGTATTCTATTATTGAATATCCTACGGCTCCCGTTAAAAATACTATAAATCCCATACTAATATTATCTATAGATTTTCGGGTTGTAGTCCTGTTATATTTTTGAAAAAATCATTATGCTGCCGCACTGATTTTTATTTTTCTTCGTTAATGACTTTTGTTTCTTCGATTGCATCTTCAGACTGAGGAATGTCCTCCTCCGAAGGGTTCTCATCTTCCGGCGTTTCTGTTTTTTCAAAAGTATCAACACGCTCGCTCTCCTGTATCTCACATTCTGAAATCCCGGATCTCTCTTCGTTTCTGCTCTGAAGCAATCTTATTATCTTACCTGCACTAAAAACCAGTACGCCATATATGAAATAACTTATAGAACCTGTTATAACATATTGTATTGCGTCTACCATCATACTCGAAACAGCTACACCATAACTGGACGCATAATTACTGATGTACAGAATATTGACTACGATCATATAGGCACATATAGCCATAAGAACCGCAGCAATGATATACAGCGTCTTCACAAGACATGATGCCTTGCCTTTAACAAATTTGTTTTTCTTTTCCATTTCAAAAATACCTCACATATAATTATTATTTCACCTTATTATTTATTATATGTGTGTACTTTCTGTGTAGGAAATATTTTCATTATGTGTCGTTTTTTTCTTGTTTCTGAAAATTATCCTGAAGATTATAAAAGCAGCCATGAATACTGCGGCTATTATAAACCCTGCCGTATAAACCGAGCCAAAACCTTTTTCTATCATCAGATACATCATTGTATCTGATGCCGATATGCTTATGACACCTTGTATCAGATAATGCAATCCCCAAAATACAGATGATATCAACGCTGTCACAACAGCACACCACAAAAACCCCAGCTTGCTTGTCCAGCACAAAGCTATGAGACCTGCGCATACTAAAGTAGTAACTAAAAGAGAAACGGCTTTAACCGGACCGCTTAGAAAGCCCATATCACTTAGTATCCCGTCCGCCATCTTTTCCGATGCCTCTCCGTCAAGAGAATCATACCTATCTGCCTGAGAATTGAGCTTCTGTGTCAGATCAGGAGCTTTACGCTGTACAGCCTGTTTCAAAAACTCGCTTTCCATGGCTGAGATATTATACGATCCGGATTTATTGACCTCATCTATTCCCTCAGAAAAGGCCTGCATAAACTCATCGCTGCCTATCTCTTCATATATATTCCCATACAACTCCGCATCAATTACTGCCGTCATATAATCTGAAAGAAAATCTTTTACGGCTTGAGTACGGAAAACCGCATCTAACATATCTCCATATGTTCCTCCCATATTAACAGTTTCTTCACTAAGTGCTTCATCTACAAGCTCTGAAACTATATTGCTTTCCTCCATGGCTTCATATACTGACTCTTTTGATACAGCTCTGTCCACAGAAAATATACCCATTACAAATGATTCTGCCGTAAGAAGCAGCAATATTAATATTACAGAAGAAATTATTTTTACAGCTTTCATTACGATCCCCCTTTATTGCCGATAATATAACTCTCGATATATTATACTCTTTCCCGAAAATTAGTAAAGTAGCAGTCTCATTACTCAGGTTACATATCTCTTCTTAGAATTACCGCTTTACGCTTTGATCTTCATCTGAAGATATCTTTCGTTTTATTTTCCTCCCTGTTTTTACATTTCTCAAATTGACTTTTTTCCATTTTTATGGCTTTATATTAAATGGACAGCATTAATACAAATAACATCAGTATTAGAATTATAATTAAAATTCAGGAGCAAACAATGTTTCACGATATAAAAGCCATCCGGAAAGCCGCTCTGTGTGCTTTTCCCCATACAATACCTATATTCGCCGGATTCTGGTTTCTCGGCCTTACATATGGTATATATATGAATGTATCCGGGTTCAGTTTCTGGTATCCTATGTTCATGAGCATGACAATATTTGCAGGATCGGTTGAATTTGTTACGGTAAATATGTTGTTAGGTGCCTTCAATCCCATACAGGCTCTTGCAATGGCTTTCATGATAAACGCACGCCATCTGTTTTACGGACTTTCCATGCTTGACAAATTCAGGGACACAGGCGCAAAAAAAATATATCTCATATTCGGCATGTGCGATGAAACATTTTCCATCAACTACACAGCTGACATCCCCGATAACGTAGATCGGGGATGGTTTATGTTTTTCGTTACTTTATTCAATCAGTTTTACTGGGTATCCGGTTCCACTCTGGGCGGTATCTTCGGCTCACTGATACACTTTAACACAGAGGGTATCGACTTTGTAATGACAGCCATGTTCACTGTAATTTTTATGGAACAATGGCTAAAAGAAAAGCAGCATGCAAGTGCTTTCATAGGTATCGGCATATCGCTGCTCTGTCTCATATTATTTGGTTCTGATAATTTCATAATTCCTGCTATGCTGGCTATATTAGGCATCCTAACGCTGATACGAAAGCCTCTTGAAAATAAACTTCAAGACTAAAATCCGAAAACGAGGTTCATAAAATGACACTTACACAACAGATGATCACCGTAGGCATGGTAGTTTTAGGTACTATGCTGACACGCTTTATCCCTTTTATAATTTTCCCGGCGGGAAAACCTACTCCAAAATACATACAATATCTGGGCAACGTACTCCCTTCCGCTGTATTCGGACTTCTGATCATATATTGTCTGAAAAACGTCAGTATATTTGCAGGCAGCCACGGAATTCCTGAAATGCTGTCTATCATATTAGTTGTCCTCCTCCACCTTTGGAAACGCCAAATGCTGCTTTCAATCGCAGGGGGAACGATTTTCTATATGATACTTGTACAATTCATATTCTGATATCCTCATAAAATATTAATTGTCTATTTCCCATTTCAGTATATTTCCTGTCGCTGCATCTATCTCAAATTCATATTCATAGCCATTGTACCAAAGCTCTCCTTCATATTCTATCCGGCCATTATCATAATCTCTCTCGATCTCAGTCACATCTGATGATGAGGCTCCCGGCACTTTAGACACGGCAATATCTATAGCCTCATCCATTCCTATATCATCTGCGCTGCTCTGGAGGTAATGCAGATCATCTCCGTCTTTATCATGATGATCTGAATACAGTTTTTTTTCTTCCGAAGAAGCAGAAGACCTGTGTTCCGTATCATGGCTGCAAGCTGTAAACAACAGTAACGACAGGATAACTGCTGCAGAAATCATTATAGATATATTTTTTTTAAACACTTTGATTTCCTCCTTTCGGAAACTCCCCACTCTCCTGATACAAAGGGAGCTTAATTCTGAACCGGCTTCCTTGCCCATATACACTGTCAGCTTCTATTATTCCATTATGAGCCTTCACCATAGCCTCTGCCATAGCAAGTCCCAACCCCGAGCCTTCTTCACGCCTTGCTTCCTCAGTACGATAAAATCTTTGCCATATTTTTGACAAGTCTTCTTCTTTTATTCCTATCCCATCATCTTTCACAGTACAGCATGCCCACGAATCAACCGTTTCCAACTGTATTTCAACATGGCCTCCCGGCTTTCCGTATTTAACAGCATTATCCACAATATTAAGAAGAACCCGAATAAGCATTGCTTCATCCCCCAAAACATATACATTCGGTTCTACCGCACTTTTAATGATTATATCGCATTCCCGAGCTATACTTTCCTGCTGCCATGCCACAGTTTCGCACAAATCGCTTAAATCCACTTTCTCTTTTTCGGCTCTCAGCTTACCAGAATCACTTCTGGCAAGAATCAAAAGCCTGCTCACCAGATTAGCCATTCTTTTTGCTTCACGATTTATAACATTCAAAGCTTTCTCTCTATACCCTTCGTCTTCAAGAGCATAGTCACTCTGAGAAATAATAACTGAAAGGGGAGTCCGCAGCTCATGTGAAACATCTGAAGTAAAACGTTTCTCTTTTTCGAAAGAACTCTGAAGGCTGTCAAACATACTGTTAAATGCCCCCGCCAGCTTATATATCTCATCTTTTGACGCCTCAGATGAGGCCTCTGTTTCGATTCTTCTTGAAAGATCTCCGTCATGGCTTATCTCAGAAGCCGTCTCAAGTATATTCCTAACCGGTCTGAATCCCCGCTTTGTTATGAGATATCCTCCCAGCGCAGCGATTACAACAAGGGCCGGGAGCGCTACCGCTGCAAATCTCAGAATAAAAGAAAATGTCCCTCCTTCAGCAAAATCCTTTACTATGCCTCTGACCCAGACTGCTTTTCCGTTCATCTCAAACCTGCTGTCATAAACATACCATATCTCCCCGTCAGCTTTCAGCTTATGCATATATTTATCTTTCAGCTCGGGAAATTCCGAAATTTCAATGGGTCTGCGTCCTTCCACGAGATCGCCTGTTTCATCATATACACTTATATATACCCCTTCCTCATAAAAGTCCAGATCTTCATCTATTATGAAATTTTCTCCCAATGTACCTATCTCATCTCTGGCATCAGAAACCGAATCCGCCAGTTTTGTACGAGCCAGCTCCCCGGCTCTTATATTGCCTGTATATGTGATGACAAGCAGAAATACGCCTGTGATAACCACCAGAAAAACAGTATACCATATAGTTATCTTTACTTTGACTGATATTCTGCTCATCTACTTCACCATATACCCGGCGCCCTTTACTGTTATAATTTTTTTCTGATCAAAACCATCGTCTATTTTTCTTCTCAAATGATATACATATACATCTATAACATTCGAACCGCCGTCATAATCATAATTCCATATATGATTAGACAGCTTGTCCCTGGACAGCACTCTCCCTTCATTCTGCATAAGATATTCTAATATATCAAACTCTTTTGCTGTAAGGGATATCTCTATGCCGTCTCGCTCAACACGTCTTGAAGATGAATCCAGAATCAGATCACCACACGTTATGATACTGCTTGCGCGTTCTCCTCCTCGCCTTATCATGGCTCTCACTCTTGCCATCAGCTCATCAAAGTCAAAGGGCTTCACAAGATAATCATCTGCTCCTGCGTCAAGCCCTGCCACACGGTCCTCCACTGTTCCCAGAGCTGTAAGCAAAAGAACCGGTGTCTTATCTCCTGATCCCCGCATATTCTTAAGCACACCTATTCCCGTCGTTCCGGGAAGCATAATATCCAGTATCACTCCATCATACTCAGCACAACTGAGAAAAGCCAAAGCTTCATCTCCATTAAAACACGAATCCACCTTATAATGTTCATTTGTAAGCTTTCGCACTATTATTTCATTGAGATCTTTCTGATCTTCTACTACCAATATTCTCATAGCCCTCCTCCTATGACACAGATTTTATCAGTTTCAAATTAAAATATCATTAAAAACCTGTTTTTATTTTTATATTATTGATTTTCTCACCTGTAATAGATACACTGAAAGAAAAGAAAACAAGACGGAGGTATTGATATGTTGGAAAAATCGGATTTTAATGAAGCTTCATGGCTACGCTGGTCAGCAGATACTATGGAAGATGCCAGTATACTGATAATGGGCATACCTTTTGACAATGCTGTGAGTCTCAACAAAGGCGCCGCAAAGGCTCCCGATCATCTGCGCCGCCTTTCGGCAGAACTTTCGGATACTACTGATGAATTCAGACCTATAAAGAAAGGGCTTTTATATGATGTAGGAGATCTGAGGGCAGAGCTTGACTGGAAAAAATATTTTGACTCTGTGGAAAAAAATGCCTTTGAGCTGATGCAGAAAGAAAAATTTTGCCTGTTCTTAGGCGGAGATCATTCCGTCACCATCCCTCTTCACAAAGCTTTCGGTACTTATTTCCGGGGAAAAAAGATAGGAATAATACATTTTGACGCCCATTATGACCTCTGCCCTGAATACGACGGCCACCCGTGGTCTCACGCATGTACAGAGGCTCGTGCTCTTGAAAATATCGTTGAAGGGAAAGATCTCACATTCATAGGAGTCCGTGTGGCAGAGGAAACAGAGCTCAGTATTCTCCAAGACAATCCTGATATAATAACTATCAGCGCTGAAGAAGTCTATGATATAGGAGCATCTGACATCGTGTCCAGACTTTCACAGCATTACAAAGATTATGATGCCATATACCTGACTCTGGATATAGATGTTCTGGATCCTGCTTTCGTTCCGGGTACAGGCACTCCTGTTTGTGGAGGTCTCAATCCCATAGATCTCATCAAAATCCTGAAAGGCGTTCTCAAAAACCTTCCTGTAAAAGTAATGGATATAGTAGAAGTGGCTCCGCCGCTTGATATAAATGATATAACAAGCTGGGCTGCTCTCAGAATAATACACGAGGTACTGAATCATCACAGTAAGTAATTTATTCATATAATAAAAAAGCTTCCATATACAGAAGCTTTTTTATTTTAACTGCTTTGATATAAAAATATAATGACTCATGCTTGACCTATGACTGCAGATTTTCTCTTATGAATGATGCGATATTGTCAAACTCTATTATCGCTCTCTTTACCATGGATTCCTTTGTTGCGAAGGCCACATGAGGAGTAACCACAGTATTGGGAGCTGTAAGAAGGGGATCCTTACCGTCTAAAGGCGGCTCTGTGTCAAACACATCTATAGCTGCCCCTGCTATCTCTCCTTGTTTTAATGCTTCTGACAATGCTCTGCTGTCTACTACAGGTCCTCTGGCGGTATTTACAAGAATCGCGGAAGGCTTCATCATATCCAGTTCCTTCTTTCCTATAAGGCCTTTTGTCTCGGCTGTGAGAGGAACATGAAGGGAAACTATATCAGCGCGGCGCAGCACTTCCTCAAGGCTTACGTAAGCTACACCCTTTACCTTGCCGAAAGTCCTGTTATATGCAATTATATCCATTCCAAATGCTCTTGATATTTCTATAACTCTCGTACCTATAGCACCTGTCCCCACTACACCTATGGTTTTTCCTTCAAGTTCATATCCTACAAGACCGTCTTTAGTGCCTCCAAGCCTTGCTGCTTTATCACATGCCAATATATTCCTGTAAACGTCCAAAATCAGACCAAAAGTAAGTTCAGCTACTGCCACGGTAGCATATCCGGCGCAGTTTTTCACTGTTATCCCTTTTTCCATGCAATATTCAAGATCCACGTGATCCAATCCTGTAAAAGCTACTGCCAGCATTTTAAGATTCTCACATTTCTCCAGCACTTCCCTTGGAAAGGGAACATTGCCTATTGCGATAATATCAGCATCTTTTCCTCTTTCTGCCAGTTCCGCAGTGTCCTCAGTACGTGTATCCCAGTATACTATATCCACATCATCGCCTACCGCTTTTCTTGCTATTTTCATGAATTCCTTCTTCTCTACTGCCAAAGGCTCCACAACCGCTATCTTCATATCATATATCCTTTCTGTCATTTACGCGCTTTTTGTTACATCGATTATATTCATTAAACATCCACACGTCAATCATCTTACAAATAGATGAGATAACAAAAAGTCTCTCTTCATTACTAAAAAACGGACTGTATTGATTTTAAATCAATACAGTCCTATCCGCTATATCCAAACTATTTAAGATAATATTTTGCAAACGGCTGAAGCAGCTGTCTCTGATCTCCCAGAGGATCACTTTCTATCTTAAGACCGTCTTTTGTAATTACCATAGTATTTCTTTCATCGATATTATATTTCGTCCATTTAATATCTCCTACGCTGGGATCTCCGGTCTTGGCAAAATTCACCCATGCTTCGCAGATTTGGTCTGCCAGATCCTTGTCTACCGTACCGCTGAATCCTGTCTCATCTTCATTATGGAATACATAAGCAACCTCGGAAGCATGGCAGGCTCCCACAAAATCAAAATTATCGGATGGGATATCAAAATAATACATATATGTATTTCCTCCTGCCTCGGCATGGCATGAGGCAGCTTCTATAGCGCCCATCCTGAAACCTGTCTCATTTCCGAGTTCCGTGTTCTGCCATATTTCATCCAAATCTTTGATCTGCTCTAATTGGAAAAACTTATCAAGATTTTCTTTGTCTCTGTCAGAAGCCACTGCGTAAGCCTCCTCTTTTTTTTCTGCAGCTACAGCCTCCTCGTATACGGCCATGTTTTCTTCTATGCCTTCCTCATCCATCTCAGTCATTTCCACATCGCCCATTTCATTTATCCAGTATCTCCACTCATCCGCATTAGTACCGATCATAAGATCTACATCTTTTCCTACTCCGCTTCTGAGAGTTTCATAAGGATCTTCTTCCACGATGCCTTCCTGACCTCTGTAAGGCATGTTATACAAATCATTAAGAGTTGTTCCCTCACCGTCAAGATCTTCTTCTGTATAGATCCTTATCAGTTCCTCTTCAGGTATTGCCATCAAATCATCCATATTCTTCGCACCTGTTGCTTCCAGAAGCGCTTCTGTCGTTCCCGTAGCATCAAAATCTTCCTGATCAAATGTCAGATTCACACATCCGCTTTCGGCTATGGCTCTGTTAAAAAGACCCTGCGCGTCAGGACTTGCTGTAAGAAGTGATGCAAACGCTCCTCCTGCTGACTCTCCGAATATAGTTACATTTTCCGGATCTCCTCCGAAACTTGTTATGTTCTCCTGTATCCATGTCAGCC
>NZ_JBKTXS010000022.1:0-8924 GCF_046951855.1 Lentihominibacter sp.
GCTGTCAAGCCTCTGACATACTTCCGTATATTCCTCCACTGAAAAGCCTCCGACATTTGCCATAACTTTTTTATGTAAACATCTTTTCAACTTAGGCAGTTCTTCTTCTATTACGTTATCTACTCCCGGATTCTGAAGACCTATGGAATTGATAAGCCCTTCTCTGCATTCCGCTATTCTCGGCGTGGGATTGCCGAATCTCGGCTCAAGAGTTGTTCCTTTGAAAGAAAAGCTTCCCAGTATATTTATATCGAATAACTCTGCGAACTCATACCCGTATCCGAAGGTTCCGCTGGCAGCCATAACAGGATTGTCCAGCGTTATTCCGCAGAGATCCACTTTGGTATTTACCATATTATCTCTCCTCTCTTTAATACAGGACCTTCTTTGCATATACGTTTGCTTCCGTATTTTGTCTCACAGGAGCACCCCATACATGCTCCGAACCCGCATCCCATTCTTTCCTCGAAGCTAAGCTGACCGTCTGTTTTCTTATCCGCAGTATAATCAATAGCCTTAAGCATTGCTTCTGGTCCGCATGCGAAAAAGTAAGTATACTCAATAGTTTTAAGAGCGTCTGTTACAAAGCCCTCTGTACCGATGCTGCCGTCTGCGGAAGTTACGTAAACATCTGCTCCCATTGCCTTGAATTCTTCTATGTAAAAGCTGTCCTTCTGCGAATTAAAGCCCAGAATTACAGACGGTTTCACGCCCTTGGATATAAGAAGCCTGCACAGTCCGTACATGGGGGGAACACCTGCGCCGCCGCCTATAAGTACAGGTTTTTCACCGGTATTCTCATCTTCAATATTAAAACCGTTGCCCAATGGTGTCAGAATATCCAGCATCTGTCCTGCTTCCATTTTACTCATTTTCTCTGTTCCCGCACCTACAGTCTTGTATATAATTGTAATATTGCTGTCTGTCCAGTCACATACGGAAATGGGTCTTCTTAAAAAAAAGCCGTCAAGTTTTATATTGACAAACTGTCCTCCGTTGGAGATCCCGTGCTCCCCACTGCAGAAAAGCTTCATTTCGTAGGTTTTATCTGCGATTTTTTTATTGGATAATATTTTGAAATCTGATTTCTTCATTGATATTTCTCCGTATTTTCATTGCTATATATTGATACTTCACATTAATACTTCCAGACGATGTTTCCGTCGACTACAGTCATCATACATCTGCCTTTTACGCTCCAGCCTTCAAACGGGCAGCTTCGTCCCTTTGTCATGAATTTTTCCGGGTCTATTACGTATTCATGCTCCAGGTCCCAGATTGAAAATGTCGGAGCATTTTTTTTCAGCTCTTCTCTCAGTGGTGTAGCTTCAAATCCGAAACGTTTTCTCGGATTTTCATGCATTAGGTCTATAAGTTTTTCCATAGTTATAATGCCCGGTACCACAAGCTTTGAATACATTACAGGCAGCGCTGTTTCCATGCCTACTATACCAAATGCACTTCCTGCAAATCCTTTGCTTTTCTCTTCAATACTGTGAGGAGCATGGTCAGTGGCTATCATATCTATCGTCCCGTCAGCTATGGCCGCAAGAAGAGCTTCCTTATCTTCACGGCTCTTTATAGGTGGGTTCATCTTGAATCTGCCGCTGTCTTCAATCTCATCATTTGAAATAGTAAGATAGTGAGGCGCCGTTTCACAGGTTATATCAAGCCCCTCTTTCTTTGCTGCTCTTATCAGGTCCACAGACTCTTTTGTTGAAACATGGCACACATGATAACTGCAGCCAGTCTGTTCTATCAGCTTTATATCGCGTTCAAGCTGCTTCCATTCGCTTTCGGAGGTTTCTTTTGGAAAACTTTCATCTTCACAGTGAGCCACTATTAGCTTACCCAAAGCCTTCGCCCGTATCATTGCATCTTTCATCATCTGCTCTGATGCCACGCCTCTGCCGTCATCAGTAAAACCTATAACATATTCGGTCATCTGCTCCATGTCGGCAGGTTCGCTTCCAAGCTCACCCTTCGTTATTGCTCCGTATGGATACACATGAACTTTTGCATCCTTTTTTATAGCATCCAGCTGTACTTTAAGATTATCAAGGCTGTCAGAGCAGGGATCAAGATTAGGCATGGAAAATATATCAGTAAATCCACCTGCGGCTGCTGACAGTGTACCACTTTTCATAGTTTCCTTATATAAAAAACCCGGCTCTCTCAAATGTACGTGTACATCCGTAAGACCGGGTAAAATATGACAATTTGAAAAATGAGAAATATCAATACCGACAGATCCGAGATGATCCCTCTCAGCAATATTGATATCTTCAACTTTAATGAATCTTTCGTAATTACCTCTCATCGCTATCTCCAATTTTCTATATACATTAACATCCTTACATTTATACCATAACAGAATTATCATGTCAATAGAAAATAACGATTCGTATAATTTACGCTCTGAGCATAGATCCAAGGAAAGAAATAAGTCTTTCGTTTTCAGGATTATCAAAGATCTCTTTGGGAGTTCCCTCCTCTACTATGACACCTCCATCCATGAAAATGACCCTGTCGGCTACTTCTTTGGCGAATCCCATTTCATGTGTGACTACGATCATAGTAGTATGCTCCTTTGCCAGAAGCTTCATTACATTTAAAACTTCACCTGTTATCTCAGGATCAAGTGCAGATGTAGGTTCATCGAAAAGCATGATATCAGGTTTCATTGCCAAAGCTCTGGCAATAGCTATACGCTGCTTCTGACCTCCTGATAAATGCGCCGGATATACATTCGCTTTGCTTTCCAGACCTACCATCTTAAGAAGCTTATGCGCTTCTTCATATGCATTTTCTTTCTTTTCCTTTTTTACTTTTATAGGCGCATATGTAATATTCTCTGCACAAGTCATATGAGGAAAAAGGTTAAAGTGCTGAAAAACCATTCCGGTAGTTCCCTTCAGCTCTATCTGTCCCGATGTTATACTGTTGAGACCATTGATACATCGCAGCAGCGTACTTTTTCCCGATCCGGAAGGGCCGATAATAGCTACTATCTCTCCTTTGTGCATAGAAAAATTCACATTATCGACAGCTTTAAAGCCAGAATAATCTTTTACGATGTTCTTCATCTCCAATATGGTTTCTCTGCTCATCACCATTCCTCCTTAGCATCATATCTGGAAAAATATTTTTCCAATCTGCCGGCTACGACCGTGAGTACAAATGTCATTATCAAATAAATGATGGCAGCAAAGAAAAACGGAGTCATGTCTGTCATCCTGTTTACTGCACTGTTGGTTGCTTTCATCAGCTCTATAACAGGAAGAGACGATGCAAGCGCAGTATCCTTAACGAGAGTTATCGCTTCGTTGACTACAGGAGGAAGTATTGCCTTCATGGTTTGCGGAAGTATTATATCTCCCATGGTCTGCCGTTTCGAAAGGCCCAGTGCATGAGCAGCTTCGTACTGCCCTCTGTCAATACTGTTAATACCTCCTCTGTATATTTCTGCAAAATATGCTGCATAGTTAAGCACATATGTCAGAACCACCGTGATAAAAGCATTCATCTGTATATTGAGAACCAGTGGGAAAAAGAAGTAAAAGAAGAACAGCTGCAGTAGCAGCGGTGTTCCTCTGAAAATCCACACATATACCTTGCATATAAAACTGAGTGGTTTTATTCTGCTGTTGCTCCCAAGAGCTATAGGAAGACCCAGCGGCAGAGATATGACGAGAGTCAGTGCAAATAATTCGACTGTAACTACAGCTCCTTCCAGCATAAAAGGAATAAACTCCATTACCTTATCCATAATAATATCCTTACTGTAAAATAAATTTAAAATCAGTCTTCAAGAGGTTCAAGAACTACGATATCTTTGCCAAACCATTTTTCGCTGATCTCTGCAGCTTTGCCGTTGTCCATGAGAACTTTCAAAGCATCATTTACTTTGTCTCTGAGATCAGTGTTGTCTTTAGCAAAACCTATTACATAGTAATCATCACCAAGTGAATAAGTGCATTCTTTAAGCTCTCCGCCCAGGTTTTTATTTGTGTACTCGCCCAGAACCTGATCCACGGCGATAACATCAACTCTTCCCGCTTTAAGATCCATAATGGCAGTATCATATGTATCATATTCACTGATATTATCTTTGAAAGAATCATAAGCTTCATTTGATTTAAGCATTTCAAGCGCAGATGAATCTACCTGAGTTCCTATTTTCATTCCGGCCAGCTGATCTGCCGAAGTCACATCAGTATCGGAATTTGCCAGAGTCATAAGCACGATCTTATTATTCAGATACTTATCTGAGAGAGACATGTTTTCCTTTCTTTCCGGTGTTATGGACATTCCATTCCACACACAGTCCACAGTACCTGCTTCAAGCTCAGTTTCTTTCGCATTCCAGTCTATAGGTTTGAACTCAACTTCCATATCAAGTTCCTCTCCTACTGCATTTCCCAGATCAATATCAAAACCTACAAGTTCTCCGTCTTCATCTCTGAAGCCCATAGGTGCAAATGTATCGTCCAGTCCTACTACCAGCTTGTCTTTATCTGCTGAATCATCAGATCCGCCACAACCTGTAAGGGCGAATATTCCGACCGCCATAACCATGATCATCATAATACACAGAAATTTCTTCTTCATTTTTATCCTCCATTACTGTTTAATTAAATGTTCAATACTGATCAAGCAACTGTATTATCACTTTATCGCATTAAATCTAAACACTCTTTTCACTTTATACTATTATCAATCTGTTGTCAATCCCTAAAATTCAGCTAAACATACCCCCCCCCCTCGTTTTGTTTTGAACAGTATTTTATGTTATACTTTTACAAAACAGAAAAGGAATAAGGTGTTATATGAAATTAATAATAAAAGATTTGAAAAAATCCTTCGAAAAAAAGGAAGTATTAAATGGGATTAACTTTGAATTCGAAAAGGGTAAAATATATGGATTGCTGGGAAGAAACGGAGCCGGTAAAACTACTTTGTTCAACTGCATAAACGAAGACATTCCCATTGATGCCGGCGATTTTTATATAGAAGACGAAAACGGCAGTAAACCTGCTCCCGAATACATAGGATATGTGCTTTCTACCCCCAATGTTCCCGAATTCCTCACAGGAAGAGAATTTTTAAAATTTTTCATTGAAATCAACGAGCACAAAATCAAAGATAAAAAAGATATTGATCTGTATTTCGACCTTATGAAAATAAATGAAAGTGACAGAGACAAGCTCATGAAAGATTATTCCCATGGAATGAAAAACAAGATGCAAATGCTCGTAAACATAATAGCGAGTCCTGATGTCCTGTTGCTTGACGAACCGCTTACTTCTTTTGATGTTGTCGTAGCAGAAGAAATGAAGCAGATGCTGAGAAGCATAAAAGACAACCATATAATAATATTTTCCACTCATATAATGGAACTGGCTTTAGATCTGTGCGATGAAATAGTAATCTTAAACAAAGGTATTCTTGAACAAATAGATAAAAATTATCTTGACAGTGATAGTTTCAAAAATAAGATTATAGAAACGTTAAAGGAGGAATAAGTATGATGGAGACTTTTGCCACATCTTTTAAATTAAAAAACACTTACAGAGTAAACAGCATCATATATTCCATAAAAGGACTTCCTCTTGTAAGAAAGATACTGCCTGATAGTCTGTATAAAAATAAAGGGCTTAAAGTATTGGGTAATATAATCAGTGCTATATGGGAAATTGCCGGCACATTTCTGGGGAAAATAATATATATAACTTTTATGATAGTTTTTATGTCCTCTTTATTCGATACTGATAAAGGAAATACTTTTCTTCACATTTTCCTCTTCCTTACTTTGGCCGGAAGTGTACTCAATACATATCTGTTTAATCCCAGCAAGGACAAATACTACGCCATCATCATTATGAACATGAACGCCAATAAATTTGCGCTGTCAAATTACTGCTATTCGATGCTCAGAGTGGTGATAGGATTCATGCCTGTAACGGTTATATCAGGGATGTTGTATGGTATTCCACTGTGGATCTGTATAGCTCTGCCGTTTTTTGTAGTAATGTCAAAAATGACAGCTATTGCCCTTGATATATTGAAATATAAAAAAACAGGTACTGCCAGTAATGAGAATATGCCAACAAAAGGATATTGGATCTTTGTCGGCATTATGATAGCCGTAGCTTATATACCTCCTTTTTTTGGTATAGTCATCAATTTTAATATTTTTACAATATTACTGACCCTTAGTTTTATTATAGGTATCGTAAGCCTTATACAAATATACAGTTTTAAAGATTATAAGAAACTATATAAATTGATTCTGACTACAGAAAATGTATATGCTTTTAAAAATGCTACAAGCTCAGATGCAGTAAAAATTAATATGGCTAAACGTATAGACTATGACAAAGATATAGCCAGTACTAAAAGTGGTTTCGCTTATTTTCATGAACTTTTCGTAAAAAGACACAGCAAACTGCTTACAAAGGCAGTTAAAAAGCAAACATTATTTATAATTATAATATTCGCCATGATTATTATGATTTCATATATCGTACCTGACATAAAAGAAAATCTTAACACAATCGCCCTAACCTACCTTCCCTATTTCGTATTTATTATGTACTTTCTCAACAGAGGTACTGTTATAACTCAGGCAATGTTTATGAATTGCGACCACAGTATGCTGACCTATAAATTTTATAGAAGGCCCACTGTTATTTTAAGCATTTTCAAAGAACGGCTCAAAACCCTGATAAGAATCAACCTCCTGCCGTCCTCCTTTATAGGAATAGGACTGGCAACTCTTTTGTATGTTACAGGTGGTACTGAAGATCCTCTTAATTATCTCGTTTTATTTATTTCTATAAACGCAATAAGTATTTTCTTTTCAGTTCATTATCTGGTGCTTTACTATCTTCTTCAGCCTTATAATATCAATACAAAAATAAAAAACAGCACCTATATCGTAGTACAATACCTTACATATTTTATTTGCTTTTTCATGATGCAATTTAAGCTGCCGACACTGTTCTTTGGTATCGCATGTATAATATTCAGCATCTCCTATTGTTTGATCTCTTTGATGTTAGTATACAAACTGGCTCCTAAGACATTTAAAATACGCTTGTAAAAAGATTTTAATACGTTTTCTAAGATAATAAAAACTCACGAATCATAAAAGATTCGTGAGTTTTTATATGGAGCGGATGATGGGAATCGAACCCACAACTTCAGCTTGGGAAGCTGAGGTTTTGCCACTAAACTACATCCGCCTGATGTAACTGTATATAGTTTATCACTTAATTAGTGATTTGTAAACATTTACATTTTTAGGTTTAATCTATTTTAAATTTTAATATTTCTCAGTCACAATAAATATGCGTTGTCATCTGACAATATAAACCTCTATTTTTATAAATCAATCTTTCACAAATCATATAATTTCAAATGACAATTTGTAAACACGACTTCCCTGTGATAAAATCTCAAATAGAATAAATCATAAAGAGGAGGAACAACTATGAAAAAAAACAGACTGGGAAATACCGATTTATATGTATCACCTGTTTCCTTCGGCGTTTTGACAGTTGGAAACACACAGCTGAATCTAACTGTAGATGAAGGAGCCAAGCTAATAAAGTATGCATTTTCAAAAGGAATAAATTTTTTTGATACAGCTCAATACTATGAAACATATCCTTATCTAAAAGAAGCTTTTAAAGATATAGATATGTCTGCAGATGCTCCGGAAAGACCTGTGATATGTACAAAAAGTCTCGATCTTTCTTATGAAGAAATGGAATATGCCGTAAAAGAGGCGCTGCGGGAAATGGATCTGGAAATCATAGACATATTTCTTCTCCATGAAGTACGCCAGGATCCTGACTGGGATATGAGACAGGGAGCGTGGCAATGTCTTAAAGATTATAAAGAAAAAGGAATAATAAAAGCTATCGGTATATCCACTCATCACATTGATGTCACAGAAAAAATAGCTTCAATTCCCGAATGTGACGTTGTTTTTCCCCTTATAAATTTTGCCGGCCTGGGCATAAGAAAAGGTTCCGGTCACGGAACGCCGGAGGAAATGGCTGCAGCTATCGAAAAATGCGCCGATGCAGGAAAAGGTGTTTTCGCTATGAAAGCGTTTGGAGGAGGCAATCTGACAGGTCAGTATCAAAAAGCACTGGAATACGTTTCCTCACTCAAAGGGATAGACTCCATCATGGTGGGAATCGGTAAAAAAGAAGAGATAGACAGGCTTGTATCGTTTGCAGAAGGCACTCTTCCTTGTGATTATCAGCCCGATATAAGCAGTAAAAAAATCCACATCGATCCAGGTGACTGTGAAGGATGTGGATCCTGTATAACGCGATGCCCCAACAAAGCTATAGGATGGAACGAAAACGGAATAGCTCAGGTAAATCATCAGATATGTCTGACATGCGGATACTGCGCTCCTGTCTGTCCCGTAAGAGCTATAATAATGTATTAAAGAATCGCTATCACTTCTATTTCACACAGAGCGTTTTTAGGAAGCGATTTGACAGCGACACATGATCTTGCCGGCTTTTCTGTAAAATATCTTGAATACACTTCATTGAAGTCGGCAAAATCATTCATGTCACTCAAGAAACACATTGTCTTTATGACATTTTTCATATTAGTTCCGGCTTCTTCAACAACTGCAGTGATATTCTTCATAACTCTGTCAGCTTGCTCCTTAATATCACCTTCCACAATTTCACCTGTAGCCGGATCAAGTGGTATCTGTCCCGATGTATATACAACACCATTTGCAATTATAGCCTGTGAATAAGGACCTACGGCAGCAGGAGCCTTATCAGTATGAATTTTTTTTATAGTACTCATAACCTCTCCTTTCATATATTTGATCGTTTTAACGATCATCTAGGTATACCCTTGCGGTATTTCATATATTTGATCGT
>NZ_JBKTXS010000022.1:9024-36364 GCF_046951855.1 Lentihominibacter sp.
TTTAACGATCATCTAGGTATACCCTTGTGGTATTTCATATATTTGATCGTTTTAACGATCATCTAGGTATACCCTTGTGGTATTTCATATATTTGATCGTTTTAATGATCAAATATATTACGCTTTTGTAATAAATCCTCCCCCTATAACAAGATCGCCTTTATAAAACACTATAGATTGCCCTGGTGTTGCCGCACGTTGAGGTTCTTCAAAAATTGTTTTTATTTTGCCGTCTGTCAAACGCTTAAGATGTGCTCTGGCAGGCATGGCCGCATATCTTATCTTCGCTGTCACATCATCAGAACTCAGAAAATCCTCATTTACGATAATATTATGATCAGAAATAATTTCATTTTTAAAGAGATCCTCGTTATTTCCAAGTATTATATTGTTATTTTCACTATCTATAGATGTAACAAATGCAGGTTTGCCCAACGCTATTCCCAAGCCTTTACGCTGGCCTATAGTATAATTCAATATCCCTTGATGTTCTCCAAGCATATTACCATATCTGTCTGTAAACTTTCCTTTAGGCGTTTTGAATCCTTTTCTCTTCAAAAAATCCTTATAATTGTCTTCTTCTGATATAAAACAGATTTCCTGGCTATCCTTTGCCTCTGAATTATTTAGAGATCTGGATCTGGCCAGTTGTCTCACATGTTCTTTTTCTTCAACATCATTAAGAGGAAGAATAAGCCTTGATATGATATTCTGATCAAGTCTGTAAAGCATATAGGATTGATCTTTCTTAATATTGTACGCCCTTCTTACATACCATCTTCCGCTTTCATAATATGTATCAGCATAGTGTCCTGTAGCTATATAATAAGCATCTCTTTCATCAGCTGCTTCTGTAAGTGTTTTGAACTTTATGGCAGGATTGCATACTATGCAGGGATTAGGCGTTCTGCCTGCCATATACTCGCTGCAGAAATTTTTTATAACTATATCTTCAAATTCACAACTGACATCCTTGTAAATAAAATCTATCCCAAGCTCCTGCGCTGCCGTTTCTGCTCTTTTTCGTCCCTCATCAGAATTGGTCTGCGATCCAAATATATCAAAATAAAGCCCTGTGACCTTATATCCTTTTTCTTTAAGCAATAAAGCGGCAGCAGTACTGTCCACGCCGCCGCTTAGGCCTAAAATTACTTTATTCTTCATCAATGTCATGATGGTGATCCTCTTCAGCATCAGGGTCAAAGCCCTCAAGCCCTTTATATATCTTGCCATGCTTTTGAGCATAGTCATATATTGCCGCTTTTATAGCATGCTCTGCCAATACCGAACAGTGTATTTTTACAGCAGGAAGACCCCCAAGTTCTTCAATTATCTTCTTATTGGAAAGCTCTAAAGCTTCTTCCACACTCATTCCTATTATCATATCTGTAGCCATGCTGGATGAGGCTATAGCGCTGCCGCATCCAAATGTTTTAAATTTAGCGTCTGTTATCTTATCGTTTTCATCCACCTTGATGGACATCTGCATCATATCTCCGCATACAGGGCTTCCATAAGTGCCTATACCATCAGCGTCTTCTATCTGACCTACATTATGAGGATTCATAAAATGTTCCATTACTTTATCGTTATATAATGCCATGATACTACCATCCTTCCTGTCCCGTTACCGGCGACAATTCTCTCAATCTTTCTACAATTTTTATCAATACATCTACAGTATAATCAATATCCTCTTTTGTGGTAAAATCTCCTACAGTGAATCTGACTGTGCCGTTCATTTTCGTAATTGAAACGCCTATAGCTTCCAGAACATGAGAAGGGACAAGGGATTTAGATGAACATGCCGAGCCTGTCGAAACACTTATGCCGTTTGCATCAAGCATAAGCAATATAGCTTCTCCCTCTATATAATCAAAAGAAACGTTCAAATTACCCGGATGCCTCTGTTCTTTAGGTCCATTCAGCTGCACACCTGTAATATTCTCCTCTATCTTTTTCCAGAAATAATCCCGGAGTTTGCTGCTGTGTTCAATATGATTCTCCAGATTTTTTCCTGCCAGTTCAGCTGCCTTTCCAAATCCGGCAATCCCTGCCAAATTCTCTGTTCCGGCTCTCCTTTTGCTCTCCTGGGCACCTCCATGCATAAAACTCGATATCTTAAGACCTGATCTTGTATAGAGAGCGCCAACTCCCTTAGGTCCGTATATTTTATGGGCTGATATAGACAGAAAATCTACTCCGAGTTCTTTTACATCTATAGGAACGTTTCCCAGAGCCTGCACTGCGTCTGTATGGAAAAGAACCCCGTGATCTTTTGCAACAGCTGCCAGTTCTTTTATAGGTTCTATAGTGCCTATTTCATTGTTTACCATCATAATACTTATCAGAATAGTATCTTCTCTTATGGCTTTCTCAAGAGCTTCCGGTTTCACAAACCCTTCGCTGTCCACATCAAGATAAGTTACTTCAAATCCTTGCTTTTCAAGATACTGACATGTATGAAGTACTGCATGATGTTCTATTTTAGTAGTTATTATATGCTTTCCTTTATTTTTTAAGGTATCGGCAGTTCCTTCAAGTACCCAGTTATCGGATTCTGTTCCGCACGATGTAAAAAATATTTCTCTCGGCTCTGCATTTATAAGCCCGGCAACTCTTCTTCTTGCCTCCTCAAGGCCATCTTTCGCATCCAGTCCTTGACTGTAAAGACTGGAAGGATTCCCATACCTTTCAGTATAATAAGGAATCATTTCTTTTACGACCTCGTCTTTGACAGGTGTCGTTGCTGAGTAATCCAGATATACCTGCTTCATGATAACACTCCCTTTATATTAAAATTATGTATCTTAAATTTGCTTTTCTGGGTTTATATTATACCATTTTAATGTAGATTGCAACACGTTTTGTCAACAAAAAGAAATATTTTCCTATTATTTTAGTAGGTAAATTTACTTATCTTGTATTTCAAAGGAAATAAGCTTATATTCACCACTGTCTACATCAACACCTATATGATACTCACATGTTTCATCATACACGCCTTCCATCCCTGATACTGTCCATTTTATCTTACCATAAAATGTCATGCGGTCATAAATATTACTTTTCCTTTCCAATTTAATAATGTCCATTCTTTCTATCTTGTCCAGATCTGTATTGCGATATTCTGATAACGCATTGATATCGTCACTGTAAAGTTTATCTTTTTCTATTTTTTTTAGTTGTTCTTTTCCTTCTTCGTATGTGATCTTCCCAAACAGCACATTTTCCATTATGAAACTTCTTTTTTCCAAAAGCTTTCTGACTGTTCCGCTCTCTCTGCTTTCGGCAGCCCCCATAAGAGCCAGTCCCACTACGCAAACTGCAGCGGCTGTAATTATCCATTTAAGATATCTCTTTTTCATGTTTACCCCTTATTTTCATGATTTAATGATATTTTTTTTACATATTACAATAAAAAAGGCGAGAAACATGATGTTTCCCGCCGTCATTAAAAGACTAATTTTGTCTGTTTTTTTGTTCCTTTATTTCTTTAAGTTCTTCCTCTGACAAATCTTCCACGAATTTAACTCTGCTGAGATGTCCTTTAAAGTGTTCTCTGAATTTTTCTATATATTCTTTTCTCAACTGTTGCTGTTCGGCTTTTTCTTCTGCTGTAAGCCCCTCGCTTGTCTTTGATTTCTTGGCAAGTTGATTTATTCTGTCTATTTTTTCCTTTTTAAGCATGGCATCCTCCATATATAATCATTTACTAAATGATATCTAATGGGTCAGCGCATGTCAACATAATTCCCAAATTAAAGATGACTTTTAACTATATGTATGTTAGAATATAAACAATTGGCAAATTTTCGGGAGGAAATTATACGAAATGAAAAACTTGGTAATTACAGGCTTGGGAGCAGTTACTCCCATAGGAATAGGTGTCGATAACTACTGGCAAGGAATTCTGGATATGAAATGCGGAATAGAAAAGATAACGAGATTTCATGATGAGGATATTCCTATTACAATAGCCGGAGAAGTAAAAGATTTCGACCCTAAAAATTATATGTCGCCTAAACTGACTAAAGAAACCGGAACTTTTATTCAATTCGCATATGCTTCTGCAAAAGAAGCCATTAAGCAGAGCAATATAGATATAGATTCCCAACCAGACCGAATCGGAGTAGTAATGGCTACAGCTCTCAGCGGTACATCAATAATCGCAGATACCGAAAGAGCCTACAGTGTTGACGGGAAAAAGAGGGTTAGCCCCCGTTTTCTTCCCAAAATTCTGGGCAATTTAGGTGCTGCTCAGATAGCTATTTCTTACGGGATACACGGACCGAGCTTTACCGTGAGTACAGCCTGCTCATCAGGAGGCGATGCCATCTGTATGGCTGCCATGCTTCTGAATTCAGGAGAAGCCGATGTCATGCTGGTAGTAGGAGGAGAAAGCGCACATTGCCCTATAATAATGTCAACTCTTGCTCAGGCTAAAGCATTGTCTAAAAATACAGATCCAAAATCCGCATGCAGACCTTTTGATGCAGACAGAGACGGTTTCGTCATGGGAGAAGGCGGAGGAGCTATAGTTTTGGAAACAGAAGAACATGCAAAAAAGAGAAATGCAAAAGTATTATGCAGTCTCGCCGGTTATGGAAACAATACCGATGCATATCATGTAACTTCACCCAGACCGGATGGAAGCGGCGCTGTTGAATGTATGATCAGTGCACTGAAAAAGGCCGGTATGAAACCGGAGGATATAGACTATATCAATACACATGGAACCTCAACACCTGTTGGCGATCCCATAGAAGTCAAAGCTATAAAGACTTTGTTTGGATGGAAAAATCACGAAAACCCGATGCCAGAAGAATTAAAAGCTAAAATACCTCCCGTAAGTTCAACCAAGGGAAATACAGGTCATCTTATGGGAGCTGGGGGCATAACAGAAATCATAGCCTGCATCAAAGCTATAGAAACCGGAATACTCCCTCCGACCCTTAACTATAAAACACCTGACCCTTTATGCGATCTTGATTTTGTTTCCGAAGGTCCTCGAAAAGTTAAAATTAACACAGCAATGTCAAATGCTCTCGGTTTTGGAGGTCAAAATTCAAGTATTATAGTAAAAAAATATACAAAATAGCAAAAAGGCTTACTACTCGCAATGAGTGATAAGCCTTTCTTTATTTAAATCAAAATCAAGAAATTTTATATTAATGAGGAAATGTCACAATCATTTTTGTTCCTATCCCTTCTGCGCTTTCTACCTTTATCGTTCCTCCCATATGAGATACGGCATGTTTTACTATAGAAAGACCCAGACCTGTTCCGTCTACTTGCTGGCAGTGGCTTTCATCGACTCGGAAAAATCTTTCGAAAATCCTTTCTTTATATTCAAACGGGATGCCTATTCCTGTATCTTCCACCGTCAGTGTTACTCCCTCATGGAGATCCCTGACGTATATTATGACTGAACCGTTTTCTTTATTGTATTTTATAGCATTATCGCAGAGATTATATACAATCTCACTGCATAGAGAAGGTATTCCGTTTATAAATGCATGCTCCCCTTCCATGAAAATCTGCACATTTCTTTCTTCTGCTTTCATAGACAGTCGTTCCACCACACTTTTGACTGTTTCAAGTAAATCTATTCGCGCATATTCCTCCGGAAAAGAATCTTCATCAAGTTTTGAAAGCTTGATGATATCTTCTATAAGATTTATCATACGTCCGGATTCTTCCTTTATATTTTTTCCAAAACTCTTTACATCTGCCTGCTTGACAATTCCTTCCGCCATCATATCAGAAACACCATATATAGTAGTGAGAGGCGTCTTTAATTCATGAGATACATTGGATGTAAATTCTCTTCTCAGTCTTTCCCTCTGCTCTTTCTCTGTAACATCTACTATTATTATGACAGCTCCTGCGATCTTATCTTTTTCTGTAACAGGATTCGCAATTATCTCATAATGTCTGTTTTTCAGTTCAAGCGGCTGCTCATTATGTCTTCCCGAAAGAGCTTCTTCCACAGAATTTCTGAAGCCCTCACTCCTATTTAGTTCAAAAGCAGTATGAGGCGTCTCTGTTCCCGGATCTCCCAAAAGACGGATAACCGCTTTATTATATGATAAGATCTCCATATTTTTATCAATAAGAAGAAATCCTTCACTCATATTTTCTGTGATGGTTATAAACTCATTTTGCTGTCTTTTCATCTCTTCTAACTGCATATTGATATGCCTGCTCTGACTTCTTATTTTCTCAATCAGTGGCGCCAGCTCAGGATAAGGCTCTTCCGTCTCCTCATTATTTAAATCCATATCGTTCACAGGAGCAACTATTTTTTTTGCCGCTTTTTTTGAAATCACATAAGCTATGATTATTATAACTATCATTATCAATACAAAAGGACCTATTATCCCTTTCAGCAGCAATACTGCCATACTTTGCTGCTGAGCAATCCTAAGTATATTTCCATTATCAAGTTTCGTTGCATAATAAACCGTTTTTGTCGAAAGAGTATCTGAATATCTTACTGCATATGCTTCGCCCTTTTCCCGTGCTCCTGCAATTTCTTCACGATCCGCATGATTATCTAAGTCCTCTGCTTCGGCAAAAGAATCAAATAGAACATCTCCATCAGTATTAAGTAATGTTATTCTATTTTTTATGTTTCCTATACTTTTCAGAAAATCCTCATCTTTCTGTACTTCCTGGGAAAGAATCGAAGCCTCTTCTTTCAATTCTTTTTCTATTATTCCTCCGAAATACCCATACAGCACATATGATATGCAGATCATACATATCAGTAATACTGCGACAGATACAGCAAGAATACTTTTGAATATTCTCTTAGTCATTGCTGCCTCCTATCTTATATCCCAAACCTCGCACAGTCTTTATGATTTTTCCGGCGCTTCCCAGCTTAGACCGGAGTGTTCTTATATGCACATCTACTGTACGATTTTCTCCATCAAACTCATATCCCCATATTTTCGTCAATATTTCATCTCTTGTCAAAACTACCCCTTCGTTTTTAAACAAGATACATAAAAGCTCAAATTCTTTTAAAGTCAACGTAATATCTTTATCATCTACTTTAACTATGTGTTTTGAAGGGCAAAGATATAGATTATCTTTTTTATACTCTGCCGGCTCATCACTTTTGCCTGTCCTTCTTAAAAGAGCTTTTATTCGCGAAATAAGCTCCATAGTACCGAAAGGTTTTGAAACATAATCATCAGCTCCGTTATCAAGACCTATAACCTTATCATACTCTGTTCCTTTTGCCGTAAGCATTATAATGGGAAGATCTTTTGTAGAATTATTGTTTCTGAGTTTCTTGAGGATTGATATTCCATCCTCTCCGGGCAGCATAATATCCAGAAGCAGAAGATCCGGATGTCTTACCTTCATAGCTTCCCAGAATTTATCCGGATGATCGAATCCTTGAGCTTCAAGTCCTGTATTATTGAGAGCATAAGTTACAAAATTTCTTATGTTGTTGTCATCCTCGAGAAAATAAATCATATCTTTTCCTTTTCTATGATCCTTGTATTAACATGTTCACCTGTTATGGAAAAAATCACCCATTCTGCAATATTGACAGCGTGATCACTTATTCTTTCAAGATATTTTGCAATCATAAGTATATCTACGAAATATTCTCCACATGATCTGTCTTCTGTTACGGCATTTATCAGATCATCCTGAACGTGAATAAAGAGATCATCTACCTTATCGTCTTTGATTATAACATCATTTGCAAGTTTTATATCCTTTTTCACAAAAGAATCCACACTCTCAGTAACCATTTGTATAGCAGTATCTGCCATTACGCTTATATGATCCCGACAAAAATCTTTTCTGTTTGACTGTATGGTTTTGGTTATTTCTGCGATATCATATGCCTGATCTCCTATTCTTTCCATATCAGAGATCATTTTCAAAGCTGATGATATTAATCTGAGATCCCTTGCCACAGGCTGCTGCTGCAGTAAAAGTTTCAGACACACACTCTCTATTTCCCTTTCCATATCATCTATTATCTGATCCGTTTTAAAAGTTTTTTCTCTCATCTCTTCGCTGTCTGTTTCAAATGCTTTGACAGCATATGTTATCGCCTCTTCACAAAGAGCTCCCATCTCTATGAGCATTACATTAAGCTGCTCAAGCTGCTCATCAAATTTAGCACGCATCATCCAAACCTCCCTGTAATATAATCTTCCGTCCTTTTATCTTCAGGCATCGAGAAAAGTTTTTCAGTATCATTGAATTCAACCATATCTCCCAGAAGGAAAAAAGCTGTCTTATCAGAAATCCTCGCAGCCTGCTGCATATTATGAGTTACCATAATTATAGTATATTTTTCCTTCAGCTCAACTGTAAGATCCTCTATTTTCGATGTAGAGATAGGATCAAGCGCTGACGTTGGTTCATCCATAAGAATAACTTCCGGCTCCACTGCCAAAGCTCTGGCTATACACAGTCTTTGCTGCTGCCCTCCTGAAAGTCCCAGCGCACTCTTGTTGAGTCTGTCTTTCACCTCATCCCATATTGCCACATCTTTGAGGGATTTCTCAACAATCTCGCTCAGTCTTGATTTAGAGTGTATTCCATGAGTTCTCGGACCGTAAGCAATGTTATCAAATATACTCATAGGAAAAGGATTGGGTTTTTGGAATACCATTCCCACCCTTTTTCTTAAATGATTGACATCTATTTTACCATATATGTCTTCGCCATCAAGTTTTATCTTTCCTTTTATTCTGCAACCCTCTACAAGATCATTCATCCTGTTTAGGGTTTTGAGCAATGTGGATTTCCCACAGCCTGAAGGACCGATAAATGCTGTGATTTCCTTCTCTTTTATATTTAGGTTTATATTCTTTAAAGCCTTGAAATCACCGTAAAAAAGCTCTAAATTTTCTATAGTGTATTTATCCATCTTACTACCTCGTCGCCAATTTCTTTGCTATGAATCCTGAAACGGCATTGATCAGGATAACCAATACCAAAAGCACTACTGCGGTTGCATATGCTTCATTGGTATAAAGTCCCTCTGACAGCAATGCATACATGTGTACCGACAATGTTCTTGCAGAATCAAATAAACTTCCCGGTACCTGAGCTACTGTTCCTGCAGTAAATATCAATGCTGCACTTTCTCCCACGATTCTTCCTATTGCCAAGATAACTCCTGCCAGTATTCCCGGGACAGCACATGGCAGTATTATTTTGAATACAGTTCTCAATTTTCCTGCCCCGAGACCGAAACTTCCCTCTCTGTAAGCATCCGGAACTGATATAAGTGCTTCCTCAGTCGTTCTTATAATAAGAGGAAGAATCATTATAGCCAGCGTTACTGCTCCCGCCAAAAGTGAATAACTCCATCCAAGCGTTATGACAAAAAGTATATATCCAAACAGTCCGTATACAATAGAGGGAATTCCCTGAAGGGTCTCTGTTGTAGTTCTTATGATCTTCACAAGCTTACTACCTCTCTTTGCATATTCCACAAGATATATCGCAGAAAAAATACCTATAGGCACTGCCATTAAAAGAGACAAGGCAGTAATATATACCGTGCTGATTATTGCCGGCATCATGGACATATTATCAGTATTGAATTCCCATGCAAAAAGTTCAGGTTTTAAATGAACGACACCATTTACCAGTATATATAATATCAGAGAAAATAATATGCCTGCTGTCAATATAGCCGATATGACAACGAGTATCCGCATTATCAATGAACCCGGCCTGTGTTTATATGTGAGCCAGAATTGTTCCCATGACCCTCGTTTTCTTCTTTTCATCAGTCAGCCCTCCTCTTCAATGCTGTAAAGGAAAGATTTATTATCAAGATAAACACAAACAATACTACAGCAGTAGCTATGAGAGCTTCTCTGTGAAGACCTGAAGCATATCCCATCTCCAGTACTATATTTGCTGTCAGTGTTCTGACTCCTGATGTTATTCCTTCCGGCATGATGGCCTGATTGCCGCAGACCATTACGACTGCCATGGTTTCTCCTATTGCCCTTCCTATTCCGAGAATTACTCCTGCCAGTATCCCCATTTTAGCGGCAGGAAGTACAGCACGGAACACACTGCGTTCCTTAGTGGCGCCGAGAGCTAAAGATCCTTCATAATAATATTCAGGAACTGCTCTTATGTTTGATTCGGATACGCTTATTATCGTAGGCAAAATCATTATTCCCAAAAGAATGGAAGCCGTCAGAAGACATTTTCCGCTCCCCCCTAATGAGCCCTGCACCATAGGAACTATTACCATCAATCCAAAAAATCCATATACGATGGAGGGAATTCCGGCAAGAAGATCCACAGCAGGTTTAAGTATTCTGTAAAGACCCTTAGGGCAGTATCGCGCCATGAACACAGCACATAGCAGACCGATAGGAACTCCGATTATTATAGATCCTGCCGTCACATATATACTTCCTATAATCATAGGAAAAATTCCATACAATTCCTGATTTGGCTTCCATGAATTGCCAAGAAGGAAATCGGATATACCGATTTCCTTGATAGCTGGTACGCCACTTGCGAACAAGAATACACATATGAGTATTACTGCTATTATCGAAACACATGCTGCTATGAGAAATACCACCTTCATGATGCTTTCACTGTATTTTCGCATTTTCTGTACCTATTATTCTTTCTTACTTTATACTATTTAACATCAGCCCAGTTTGTGATCTCTCCGGTGAATATCTTCATTATCTGCTCTGTAGTCAAATCCTCTACTGCGTTATCATTATTCACGATCACTGCTATACCATCAAGAGCAATCTCCTGACTTGTAAGACCTTCACTGGCTTCTTCATCCTCAAGAGCTCTTGAAGCCATACCGATATCACATACACCTTCTAAAGTACTCTGTATTCCGGCGCCTGATCCTGTCTGCTGAATCTCAATGGTAACATCACTGTTAAGCTCTTTATACTTATCAGCAAGAACTTCCATTACCGGAGATACAGAAGTAGATCCGGCTAATGTTATGGTTCCTTTAAGTCCGCTTGCTTTGTAGTTTTCTACAGAATCATTAGCCATTATATAACCTTCTTCTTCAACAATTTTCTGTCCGTCGGAACTCATGATAAATTTTATAAAATCCTGAGGAAGCTCTCCAAGATCACTTTTAGTTACGATATTGAAAGGTCTTTGAAGTTTATAATCCCCACTTTTTACATTGTCCACTGTAGCCTCTACACCGTCAACTTTTACAGCTTTAACCGAATCATCCAGCGAACCGAGGGATATATAACCGATAGCTGCATCATTTCCGGCTACCGACTGGGTAACTACCGATGTGCTGTTGGATATTTCTGCTGTATCTACAGTTTTGTCAACATCATCCTGCAGAATTCCCGTCAACTCCGTGAAAGCATCTCTCGTTCCGGAACCTTCTTCACGAGAAATCACCGTGATGTCTTTGTCTCCTGACTCGTTGCCACCTCCGCAGCTTGCCAGTGAAAAAATCATAACTGCTGATAAACTTAACGTAAGGATTTTAGCTAATCTGCTTTTTTTCATTTTTTACATCTCCTTCATTTCTTGATTTGATTATGTACTTTTATTTTTCTCTTTTGTACGTTTTGTATTATAGATTCTCAATGTTAAATACAAAATCTTATCTACGTTAAATCTATGTAAAATATTTTACAATTATCATGAGGACAAATCAGAAATATTAAAAGAAATATTTTTTTATATAAAAAACCGGGCAATTACTGCCCGGTCATTAAATTATAACACGATATTCTATTTTTCCGGTTTATATTGAAATGTCGGCATCGGCTGCAGCTTAAAAAGATTCATTGTATGCATGCGATCTATTTTTTCTTTAATTTCTTTATCCTCGCACACACCTTCTCTTATATATTTATCTAATACTTCATAGGTAAATCCCAGATTGTCTTCATCTGTTAGTCCACAAAGACCGTCAATAGGCACTTTATCTACAAATATAGAAGGAAGTCCAAGTGCTCTTCCCACTGCTTTCACTTCCTGTACTGTCAACATTGATAAAGCGCTGAAATCTCCTGCCATATCACCAAATTTAGTTGAATATCCCACCCAGTCTTCTGAAAGGTTACAGGTATTGGCTACTCTTCCATTAACACTCTGCGATACGGCATACAGAACTGACATTCTCAGTCTCGGAGGAAGATTAACTTTTGCCTGACCTTCAAATCTTTCAAAATTTTTTTCAAGCTGACTTACCACTCCTATATACGCATCCTTAATATTTATCACGATACTTTCAATACCAAGATGCTCCGCCAGTTTATGTGAAACATCAATATCAAACTGTTCTCCATTAGGCATCATTACTCCAAGAACTCTGTCTTTTCCTAAAGCTTCCGTACACAGTGCGGCAACTACAGAACTATCCTTTCCGCCGGAAAGCCCTATTACTGCTTTACATCCCTTGCCGTTTTCTTCAAACCAATCCCTGATCCACTCAACGATCTCATTCTTTGTCTTTTCCGCATTAAACATATTACATTCTACCTTTCCGATTTTTACTTGAATCTATCTGACGATGATGTTATCATTTATTCATGAAAACTACGATTAATATACCACAACTTTATAAAATAAAACAATCCGATAAGGAAAAACTTATCAGAACATATTTAGATGCCTTTGATCAGTATCCTAAATTAATGAATGCTTTTAACGAAAAAGATAAGCGTATGCTGGCTCTCGAAGCTACATTAAGATATTACACCGCTTTTGATTTGAAGTACGGTGCAGGATACAGCCTCGATGAAAATGTCAACGAAGCTGTTATGCTGATACATTCTGACGATATGGAATGTACGTTTTTCAAGCATCTGATGGCCGGAAGTTACAGCCGTTCATACAGAAAAATCATGAACAAACTTACAAGAGCCGAAAGACAGGTAAGAATAGACCTTTTCAACGAGCTTGAACGTCTTGAAAAAGATATCAACCTTCCGGAACCTCATATATATGTTGATTTTCTTGGGGTATCCAAAGATTATCAGCATCAGGGCCGAGGGAAAAAACTCATGGCCTGCATATGCAGGTATGCCGACAGCCTGAAACTCCCTCTCATGCTGTTTACCAATACGGCAGATGATGTGAAATTCTACCAAAATCTCGGATTCAATATCACAGGCGAAACATCCTCTGAAAAATTTGGTTTTGTCAATACGTATTTGACATATGGATCAGAAGATAAATAAGAAAATCCCGGCCGTACCGATTTTATATTACATGAACTATTTAGTCTTATGGATAATATTGTCCGTAAGACTTTTTATTATAATACTTTCAAGAAAGCTTTGATAATAGCTTTGGAATTTATTATGTAAGCTTCTATAGGCTGCACCTGTTTTAAAGCCGGATCCCAATATTTTTTTATATATTGATTAACCATTTTGTTTTCGTCAAGCCCTTCGGCCTTCATCTGTTTCACAAAATCAAGCTTCTCTTGGCAAGCTTCTTCAAACATTTCCCAGTATTTATCATTAAAACTTTTAGGAAGCATTCCAAAATGAGGGAGACACAGATACTCCGCCTTATAATCCATACATTTTTTCATAGAAATCATTGAATCGCTGTAATCTTTTAATATTGGTGTATGAACATATTCCGCCCGTTCAAGCATGCCGGTACTCTCACTTGTAAAAAGAAGCCTGTAAGGCTCCAGTCCGTAACTCATGGAACAGTCGGTATGTCCTTTAGTTTCAATCGCAATAATACGTTCCTTTCCTAAAGATATGGAATCACCTTCCTTTAAAACCAAATCCACAGCCAAGCCTTCAATAGTGATATCTCCTTTATCATCAGGAGCATAAAGATCTCTGGCTGCGGTACCAAGTTCTTTTATCAGATTTCTTGCATTTGGCCTTTTAAGGATTTCACAGCAATGATGGCTTGCACAGACGATAACTTCGGGAAACTCATCCTTTACATAAGGAAGCGCACCTATATGATCATAATGAGAATGACTGAGAATTACAAAATCGAGTTTTTCACGTCCGCGGATTTTAAGCTCCTTCTTTAGATTGGCAGTCATACTTTTACCACAGTAAGCCATACCGCAGTCTAAAAGAGCTGTCTTTTCACTCCCCATTATCAGCAAAGCTTCGCCTCCATTTCCTGCCGTAACCCTACATATATCGGCAGGAAAACGAAATCTGTCAAAATCATCTCCGAATATATTAAATACATCATCGGTAATCATAACATTTTTTGACATAACTAAATCAGCTCCTTATACATAAGGCTCAAGACCCTCATCACCCGGCTCACCGTCCTCGGGAGAAAAAACGATGGTCCCATCGTTTTCATCTTCAGTCTTTGCCAGATCGGAAAAAGATACCGTATAATCATCCAGCTGATAATCAAGAGCCTTTTCAAAATCATATCGGTACTTCTCCCCTCCCAATTTTTCTACACGGGAAGCAGTAATGGCATCTCTCACCGTATGGTACAAAACAGCTCCTCCATCTTCCGGTTTAAGCTGTACTTCCGATTCACGGGAATACCAGTTGCTGAATTTATGGAACTCCTCGGCAAACCTTCTCAGATCGGTATCATCCTCCATATTGGATATCATACCGGTAAGGCTGAGTTTTATCTGATGAAGCAGCGAAAATATTTCCCCTGAATCCTCAGGCAGCCCCTCCAGAATATCCTCAAAATAATCATTGAGAAGCTCTTCTATCATTGTTTTGTCAGCCCTGTCAAAAAGCTGATACATAGCCTCAGGCTCAATATAATCTTCACTTTCAATCATATCAGCCATAGCCTCAAAATACTCGAAA
This sequence comes from Lentihominibacter sp., assembly GCF_046951855.1. Taxonomy (NCBI): domain Bacteria; kingdom Bacillati; phylum Bacillota; class Clostridia; order Peptostreptococcales; family Anaerovoracaceae; genus Lentihominibacter; species Lentihominibacter sp. Next base: position 23,820 of record NZ_JBKTXS010000022.1, read on the forward strand.
TCTCTTCCATCCTCTAAATCAAGGTATTCTAACAATTCATCAAAATTCATATAATCTGTTCTCCGTTTTCAAGATCAAAATTTAAAAACTTTACATTTGCTGTTTCTCTTTCACCTTCAAATATGTGATCTATCATATTTATAAAGTTTTCCGAAAGATCGCTGGCATAAAACACATTTTCAAAAGCAGAATCTGCGGCAAGCATATCTTTTTCCGCCAATATACGCTTTATGTTATCCGCCATGATGCTGGATGGATTTATTATGTGCAGCTTTGGGTAAATTCTTTCGATATTTTTGCTTATAAGCGGATAATGAGTACAGCCCAGTATTAATGTATCGATGTTATTTTTTCTTATGAAATCATCCATATAATATTCTATAGTAAGATCCATAATAGGATTTTGGATTATACCCTCTTCTATAAGAGGAACAAAAGCCGGACATGCAGTTTCAAAAATATTCAGGCTTTTGTTATATCGTTTTATATGCTTCTCATACTCTCTGCTGGATATGGTAACTTTCGTACCTATTATTCCAATATTATTTTGCTGAGTACACACTTGAGCCACATTTTGAGCTGCAGGGTCTATGATTCCCAGTATTGGAATCTGCGGGAATCTTTCCTGAAGTTCATCTACACACGTAGCACTGACAGTATTGCATGCAATCACAATCATTTTCACATTGCTTTTGACCAGAAAATCAGCAATCTCCATAGAAAAATTCTTTATAGTACTGGCGGCCTTTGAACCATAAGGAGTCCTTGCGGTGTCTCCAAAATATATTATTTTTTCATCAGGCAGTTTCTTCATCAAAGGAGTTATACATGTAAGCCCTCCTAAACCTGAATCAAAAAAACCTATGGGTCTATTGTCCATTACGGTAATAATCCTTTCATATTTATGGTATAATGGACGAAAAATATCACAAAAATAACAAAGTCGGCTTTGCTGATTTTAATTTAAGAATCTCCTTTGCCGGCCATGTGGGAAATAGTGAAAACAATATTTCCTACATAATAAGAAACGTCCATGTTATAATCATATCGGTTTATTATATAATATTACGATTATAAAGTAAATTATTACGGAGGGAAAAAATGAATTCAAAAGAATTGAAAACCAGAGAGCAAATAGATAAAAAATACAAATGGAATATCGAAGCTATGATTTGTGATGAATCATCTGTAAACAGCGATTTAGATTCCATAAAAGACCGCGCAGAAAAATATGCGGCAAACTACTCAGGAAGACTTGCAGAAAATGCCGAAACTCTTTTGGCTGCATACACAGAACGTGATCTCATATGGAGAGACCTTGAAAAAATATTCGTTTATGCCAGAATGAGACGTGATGAAAATAATGCAGAGAGTAAATATCAGGCGATGACAAGCAAATGCAGTACTGTTATTGCAGCTGTGTCCTCTTCCATGTCTTTTTTTACTCCCGAACTGCTTTCAGCTTCAGATAAAACTATATTAGATTTCATAAAAAAGGAACCTGGACTCAAAGAATATGAATTTGCCATAAAGGATACACTTCGTCAGAAAGCTCATATATTATCGGAAGAAGAAGAAAACATTCTCGCACAAATGAGTGAAGTCACAGGCGCTACCAACGATATCTTCACTATGCTTAACAACGCAGATATAAAATTCGGTTCCATAATTGATGAAGACGGTGACAAAATTCAGGTTACTCATGGCAACTATATTAAATTTATGGAAAGTCACAACAGAAATGTCAGGAAAGCTGCATATGATTCAATGTACACATCATATAAAGACCTCGTAAATACTATCGCATCCTGCTACAGCTATAATACCAAGACAGATGTGATAGGCTCCAGAATAAGAAAATTTGACTCTGCAAGAGCGGCAGCTCTTTCAGGAGATAATATACCTGCAAACGTATATGATAATCTTATTTCTGTAGTTAATGAAAATCTTCCGGTCATGCACAGATATGTACAGCTACGAAAAAAAATGCTGGGATTGGATAAAATGTACATGTATGATATGTATGTACCTCTCATAGAACTTCCAAATAAAACAGTTCCTTATGAAGAAGCTCTTGATATTATGCGTGCGGGACTGTCCCCTCTCGGCTCTGAATATATAGAAAAAATGAACGAAGGTATATCTCAGGGATGGATAGATGTTTATGAAAACAAAGGAAAGACAAGCGGAGCATATAGTTTCGGAAGTTATGACAGCTATCCTTATATACTTTTGAATTATACCGATACTCTTAAAGACGTGTTTACAATAGTTCATGAAATGGGACACTCTATGCACTCAAGATATACAAGAGACAACCAACCTTATATATACGGAAGTCACTCAATATTCACTGCCGAAGTTGCATCTACAGTTAACGAATCTCTGTTGATGCAGTATCTGCTTAATAAAGAAACAGATACAGAAATGAGAAAATATCTTCTTAATCTTCACTTAGAAGAATTCAGAACTACCCTTTTCAGACAAACCATGTTCGCCGAATTTGAAGATATTACTCACAAAACTATAGAAAACGGGCAAGTCCTCACTGCCGAAAGAATGTGCGAACAGTATGAGGCTCTCAATGCAAAATACTATGGAGATGCTGTCGAAAAAGATGATACAATAAAATACGAATGGGCCCGAATACCTCATTTTTATAATGCTTTTTACGTCTATAAATACGCTACAGGTTATTCTGCTGCTACAGCTATCTCTGATAAAATTCTTACAGAAGGCGAACCTGCCAGAAAAGCTTATATAGAATTCCTGAAAACCGGGGAATCGGATTATCCTATTGAACTGTTAAAAATAGCAGGCGTCGATATGAGTACTCCGGCACCTATAGAAAAAGCTATGAATACTTTTAAGAATCTTCTTGATGAGTTTGAAAAATTAGTTTAACGTTTTATTTAATCGATTAAAAACATATCGGGAGAAAAATATGAAGAAAAAATATATAGACATATTTACAAATGGTACTGATGTTTCGCTTCAGACCCGGTCAATACTCGTAAAAAAACTGACAGACAAAGGCTATGAAGTCTCTTTTGAATATTCCGGAAAAGCAGAGCTTATTATCTGCATAGGCGGAGACGGTGCTCTTCTGAAAGCTGTTCATTCATGCGATTTCCCCGGCTGTCCTATGATAGGAATAAATACAGGACACCTTGGCTTTTTCCAAGAAATATCTCCGGAAAATCTCGATATGTTTATTTCTGATTATGAAAACAGACAGTATTCTATACAGGAACTGAGTACAGTAAAAGCTATGGTAACTACACTTGACGGTACATGCAACAGTCACTTGGGATTAAATGAGATCGTCATAAAAGGCAGGCACTCCTATTCTGTACATCTGGACATATCTATAGGAGGCATGTCCATAGAAAGATTCAGCGGCGACGGTATACTTGTCGCCACCTCTGCAGGAAGTACAGCTTATAATTATTCTCTTGGAGGCTCCATTGTCGATCCCCGCCTGAAGCTCCTGCAGGTAACTCCAATAGCTCCCATGAACACCACTGCATACCGCTCTTTTACATCCAGCATACTGCTGCCCTCAGATCTTTCTCTCGGTGTTATACCGGAGCACAATGACGATATGATATTTATAGTAAATGATGGTACAGAAACCGAATATTCCAATGTAAAAAAAATAGACGTAATGATCTCAGAAACCTATGTACAGCTTATGAGATTCAAAAATTACGATTTCTGGAACAAAGTGAAAACAAAATTTCTGTAGTATTCATAAAACAACTGAAAGGCATAATCATAGCAATGACAGATTTTATTCACAAAGTAACGACCTGTGACGAAGGTCTTGAAATCAAAGATATAATGAGAAATCACTTCGACTTTTCCTCACGTCTGAGAAATAAAATAAAACGTGAAAAACTTGTGATGCTTAATGGAAAACAGACACAAGGATGGATCAAACCAAAGATAGGAGATGTGATAAAAATTACACTACCTGAAGAAACAAGCAATTTTGAACCTCAAAATATACCTATTTATCCTATATTTGAAGACAATGACCTGCTTATCATAAACAAACAGCCCGGCCTTATAGTCCATCCCACGAAAGGACATCCATCAGGAACTGTTGCTAATGCTCTTGCATACTATATGCAGCAGACTAAACAGCTCTTTAAAATACGATTTGTCAACCGCCTCGATATGGACACTTCCGGACTTCTGGTGATAGCAAAAAATGCCTACTGCCAAAACGACTACACTAATCAGATGAAAGCAGGTACAGTAAAAAAGTGCTATACAGCTATAGTGCGGGGCCTGATTGAATCGAATTCCGGTACTATAGATCTGCCCATAGGAAGACCTGATCCGGAAAATGTAAGACGAGGAGTAATGAAAAACGGCTCTCCCTCAATAACCCATTACAAGGTAATAAAAAGATTCCCTCATATGGGATATACGCTTACAGAACTTGTTCTCGAAACCGGGCGTACTCATCAAATACGCGTACATATGTCCCATATAGGTCATCCTATACTGGGAGACTGGCTATATGGCGGAGATAATGTACATCTTATGGAAAGACAGGCCCTTCACGCAGCCCGTCTTTCCTTCATTCATCCCATAACAAAAGAGAAACTTCATCTTAAAGCGCCTCTTCCGTCTGACATGATAGAGGCTCTCAAAAAATTATCATAATAATAAAAACCTCTTTTATATTATTTAAATTATAAAAGAGGTTTTTATTCAATCCATTATCTCTTCAATGGTTTTTCGTTTCATTTCATCTATGAGGATAGTCTGTATCCGCTCTATCTCTTGATGAACTTTACAAGGCATGCTTTCCGGATTTCTTACACAGTCTTCCTTCATGCAGTGCAGTATTGCAAGATCCCCTTCTGTAATGCTTACGATGTCATATAAAGTCAGCTTATCAAGAGATTTATTGAGATAATATCCTCCCTGATTGCCTCTTTCTGAATTAACAAGATCAGCCATTTCAAGCTCTCTCAATATTTTATATGCAAATGCCCGAGGAATATCTTCTTTCTGACAGATTTCTCTGACATTGTGTACTTTTCCGTCACGTAAAACACGACATATTCTCATAGCATAATCACTTCGTCTCGTAATTAACATAATACAACACTCTCCATATTTCGCCTTGATTTTTGATTATATATACTTAATTACTATTAGTTTACCACGAAATTAATATTATATCAAATAAGTACATTTAAAAAGTTCTGTAAACTTGTCCTTTTTGAGGGTCTTCTCCTGTTTTGTATTTTATCATCTCGCTTACTGTAACAAGCTGATAACCATTTTCTTTAAGCCATGGTACGATGAGTTCTGTAGCATCTGCAGTAGAATCATAAATGGAATGCATCAATATTATCTTTCCATCAAGATTCTTCATTTTCTTGACTTCTTCAAATATCTTTTTACCATCACGGCTCTTCCAGTCAAGAGTATCTACGGTCCACATTATCACAGGCATTGCTGACATCTTATTTATGGTATCGTTTGTCTCGCCGTAGCTTGGTCTGAAAGCTGTAGGATCTTCTCCCGTCACTGCTTTTATGGCTGCATTAGTATCATCAAACTGCTTTTGTATCTGTTCAGGTTTAAGCTTTGTCAGTACAGGATGATTCCATGTATGGGTTCCTATCTGACATCCAAGATCATAAGCAGTTTTCAAGTTAGCTGAATTTCCGGCAACCCTGCTTCCCAGATAAAAAAATGTAGCTACATCGCCGTTTTTTCTTAAGCACTCAAGTATCCTTGTCTCCGCACCGCCTCCCGGCCCATCATCATATGTTAGAGCTACCATAGGTTTTGTCGGATCTATATATCGTTCCAGAATCTTATTTCTGAGTCCCGTTCCCATATCAGCCTCAGGGATTCCTGCAGATATGACACCCCTTGATTCGTCCAGTACAGTTCCTTCGTCGAAAAAAAATGTAACACCGGTATCCGTAAGAGCATATTTATTAAAATTATTCTCCCCGGCTGTGACATAATCTTGCCACCCATCCTTTAATTCGTCCTTTTTGTAATTTTTTCTGAAATATTTCATAAAAAATTCAGAACATATTTCTTTATATTTTTCTGAAAAAATCTGCTGAGGTATAAGAATTTTTCCTGTTTTAGCAGAAAACTGATATGTATATATCATCGAAGCATCCTGCTCCATGTCCTTCTTTCTTTCACTGTTTTCTGATTCATATATAGAAAGGCTTATTACTCCTTTATCTGATTCATATACACTTGATCTTAATATCAAGGCATGTTCCAAAGGTCTATAATTTCTCTGATCTTCATATCTCTTTGCCCTCGATTCTTCCTCAGCATTCTTATCCTGCTGATACTTTTCTTTAATCTCCTTTATCTTCTGATCTCGAAAGACTGCTATAGATTCATTGTCACAAACGCCATAATCTATTACATACGATATGGGCCTTCCGTATTCATAATCAATCTTGGTTTTCCCTCTTACACTGAACTGTGAAGTTTTCTTCAGTTCATCATCCGCATATTCCCTAAACTCATCCTCATTTTGATAAACATTAGTCGATATGTATGATATGAGGCCTATACAAACTGTAGCGATCAGAACTGCAATAAAGATTATAAAGAGAATAATATGCCTTTTCCTTTTTTTTCTGATCCGATCCATATGGCGCTGTTCCCTGTTCATTTTTTTCCCCATTTCCTTAAAATATTACAAATTTATTATACACCTGCTTATACCTTAAGGACAAATATTCTATACAAAGAGAAAATTTAGTCGACATACTTCTCAAGGTTTTACATACGCCGGCAATAATGTTAAAATACTTTAAATAAGTTACAGGAAAACAGAAAGAAAATCAAGGTGAACAAATGAAAAAGTTTTTTAATGAATTTAAGGAATTTGCCATGAAAGGAAATGTTATGGATATGGCTGTAGGTATCATCATCGGAGCCGCATTCACAGCCATAGTGACTTCACTGGTAAACGACATTCTTTCTCCCATAATCGGCCTTCTGGTCCGCGTCGACTTCAATGATCTGGCAGTTACTGTATCAGGCGTAGATCTTAAATACGGTTCATTCATCATGGCAATAATCAATTTTATCATCGTAGCCTTTGCTCTTTTCATACTGATAAAAGCCATGAACAAAGCAATGTCAATAGCCAGAAAACCCAAAGAAAAAGCTCCTGCGACTAAGGAATGTCCTTACTGCAAGAGCGAAATATCCATACATGCCAGAAGATGTCCACACTGCACATCATACCTTCAATAAAATCAAAATTTATTGGAAATAAACAAAATAATTCCTATCCCTGCCGACAGAGTGACAGCACACAATATTATTTCCGCTCCGGCAGGGACACCGGGAAAAACTTCTGCAAGAGATCCTAAAACAAATCCCAAAATCATAAGATACGTAGGCTGAGGAAATTGTAACATAGCTTTCTCAAGAATCTTAGTAGTCAAAATTATTCCCAATATCAAACCTAAACCCAAAGGAATCAAAAACGGCATATACACCTGACTTATGGCAGTGACAGTTTCATCATAAAGCCCCATTACCAAAAGAAGATATGAAACACTTATTCCGGGAAGTACTAAAGCTATAGCCGCTATAAAGCCGGCAAGAACCAGAAAAAGCATTCCTTTCAAATCTGCGTCAAGGGAAGAATCCGAACCCCCTATCGGTATAAAAGCCACCGCTGTAACTATAACTATACCGACAACCACATAAAAGAGACCTCTTATGGAAAACTTTTTGAGTTCTGATTTTTTAAATATCAAAGGCACTCCGCCCAATACAGCACCCATAAAGAAATAAAGAGTAGGCATAGGAAATTCCTCTATAAGATATAATATCGGTCTGGAAAGCAAAAACATTCCCAGTATCCCTCCTGCCGAAAACAACAGAAGAAATTTAAAGCTGGCACTTTTATGTTTCATAAATGAACTTACCGAATAAATCAAATCATCATATATGCCCAGTATTATCGCCATGGATCCTCCGCTGACTCCCGGAACAAGCATTGTTCCTCCTACTATAAGACCTTTTATCAATGTCCAAAAATTATTATTTCCTATTCTCGGTTCCATATAATTTTTCTGCACTGTATCTGTTTCCCTTTCTTAAAACGCTATTTCCCTTATAGAAATGCCGACGCTTCCAGCTTCATCTTAAAACTCTTCACTGTTAATATTTATTTCATAATAACAAAAATGCAAATTTCCAAAGATCATTAACCATTGAAAAATTTGCATTTTAGTTTTTCGTGGTGCGGATAAAGGGATTCGAACCCCCATGAAGTAACCCTCACACGGACCTGAACCGTGCGCGTCTGCCAATTCCGCCATATCCGCATATCCAGCGACTTTTACATTATACTATATTTTCAAATTTTTGCAAGGGAATAATAATAATTTGTCCCTGTTTTTTATTCGGCAATATCAATTTTATTTCAATAAGATTTGGGCAAGACATAAGCCGGGTTCTGTATCAGACAATCATCTATCTTGGCCTGCCGTTACCGACAGGCTCATGCGACCTACCTCCCGGACAGCGACGGGCCGCCGCTTTTTATGTCCTGCTTGGTCTTGCTCCGAATGGGGTTTACACGGAAAATATGTTACCATATTCTCCTGTGAGCTCTTACCTCACAATTTCAACCTTACCACGGCATTATCCGTTTCGGCGGTATGTTTCTGTTGCACTTTCCCTATAGTTACCTACGCCGGACGTTATCCGGCATCCTTGCCCTGCGGAGCCCGGACTTTCCTCATATATCCCGAAGATATACGCGATTGTCAGTCTTACCCAAAAAATTATAACATTAATATTTATAACACAATCAACTTCTTTTGTAAAGAAATCCTTACAGCATCCTAAAAGGATCAAGATCTATAGCTGATTCAATTATTTTTACGTTTTCCGGCACTTTTTTCTGTAATTTTTCTCTCATAACCGCTGCAAAAAATTTTTCTGTCCCATAATGACCTGCATCCAAAACACAAATGCCATGAGCTAAAGCATCTCTGGCTTCATGATATTTAACATCGCCTGTTATAAAAAGTTGACACCCTGATGCAGCAGCCATCTTCATAAGATCAGCGCCTGCCCCCGTACATATTCCTATGATAGTTATTTCACGATTAAGATCACCTGTTATCCTCATCTGCCTCACACTCATATCAAGCTGTGCGGCTACCATGCCTGCAATCTGAATACAGCTGGCAGGTTCCTTCAATTTTCCTATGCGTCCTATATCCGCTTCATCCTTATTTTCACACATTTTTTCAGGAGAAACTATATCTTCGCCTTTCAAATTTTTAACTGAAGATAAACCAAGTCGTCCGGCTAATATATCATTGTTTCCACCTTTTACTTTATCAAATGGTGTATGACAGGAATAAACTGATATTTTGCCGGATATCAGCTTCATAACAGCTCTGTCATATGATTCCCTATAATTTAATTTTCTAATTCCGCTGAATATAAGAGGATGATGACTTATTATCATATCTGCACCCATATCAACAGCTTCATCGGCAACGGACTCATCGATTTCAAGACATGTAAGTATCCTGCGAATTTTTCTGTCATCAAAGCCTATAATAAGTCCGCTGTTATCCCATGTCTCCTGCAATGAAACGGGAGCTATAGTTTCTATGATATCTGCTATGTCAAAAACGCTCACTGTATTTTTCTTTTTGTTATCCATTTTTTCTGTATTCCTCCAACAATCCCTTTAAATAATATATAGCGCTGCATATATTTGCTTCAAGAATATGATCTCGTTTTTTTGAAAGCATCACATTTTCCAATTTCTTTTTCTCTATGTCAAGATTTCTCATAATGAATTCTTCCACAGGTCCTGTTGCCTCGGTTATCCATGGAGGCAATCTGTAAAATATCATGTTATCATTATTCCCCTGTATATTACAATCTGTTATACACAGACACTGACCGTCATCATCACGTATCTCAGATCCCGGGCTCAGTACAGTGATTATTTCTGTTATGTACTTGCCTTCCTCAGCAAGATCTTCATGAATTATGGTAAATCCGTTTTCTAAAAGCCATTTTCTCAGCTCCCCCTGTCTGATTCTGGGTTGAAGAATGAATTTTCTGAAAGAACTTGTGAGTTTCATATCTGCGTTCATTATATCTCTTATGAGTTTTCCGCCCATTCCCGCTATCACAACAGTATCTACTTCAGACTTTTTCAATACGGAAAGGCCATCGCCAGTTCTGAAATATATACCGGATCCAATATCCGCATATTCTCTGAAATTACGCTGTCCCTTCATGAGAGAGGATTCACTCACATCAGTCATTACTGCCATAGGAGATATACCTGAATTGACCATATATATAGGCAAAAAACCATGATCTGTACCTATATCAGCCATGGTTTCGCCTTTGCTTATTCTGCCTGCTATTGTCTGTAATCTATTACTTAAATTGATCATATCTTTATTCCAAATAATCTTTGAGTTTTTTGCTTCTTGTAGGATGTCTTAGTTTTCTCAAAGCTTTAGCCTCAATTTGTCTTATTCTCTCACGTGTTACATCAAATTTCTTGCCGACTTCTTCCAATGTTCTGGCTCTGCCGTCTTCAAGACCGAATCTGAGCTTAAGAACTTTCTGTTCTCTTTCCGTAAGAGTTCCCAGCACATCGACAAGCTGCTCTTTAAGCATCGAAAATGCAGCTGCTTCAGCAGGTGCCGGAGCATCATCATCTGGAATGAAATCTCCTAAATGACTGTCTTCCTCTTCTCCTATAGGGGTCTCCAAAGATACAGGTTCTTGTGATATTTTAAGTATTTCTCTGACTTTTTCAACAGAAATTCCCATTTCAGCAGCTATTTCATCAGGTGTAGGTTCTCTTCCTTCCTCCTGCAGAAGCTGCCTTGATACCCTTATCAGCTTATTTATAGTTTCCACCATATGAACAGGTATCCTTATAGTCCTCGCCTGATCAGCTATAGATCTTGTTATGGCCTGTCTTATCCACCACGTCGCATATGTGCTGAATTTATAACCCTTTGTCCAGTCAAACTTGTCCACTGCTTTTATGAGACCTAAGTTTCCCTCCTGTATAAGATCCAAAAACAGCATACCTCTGCCTACATACTTCTTTGCTATACTCACTACCAGCCTGAGATTTGCTTCACATAGCTTCTGTTTAGCATATTCATCACCCTGCTCCATACGTTTCGCAAGATCTATTTCCTCCTGAGCTGTAAGAAGAGGAACTTTTCCGATTTCTTTAAGATACATTCTTACAGGATCATCTACCGCAATATTTTTTGAAATGGTAGCTTCAAGATCTATCTCTTTAGCCCCCGGATTTTCTGCGATAACAGCTTCCACCTCAGGATCTTCTATCTCATCTTCATCTATTTCCAGAAGATCTATATCATCCGGTTCACTTTCCAGATTTACTTCAATCCCCTTGCTCATGAGAGTTTCATAAATATCATCCATCTGGTCTTTATCTATATCCATATCTCCCAGTCTGTCCGAAACTTCGGTATACGTCAGCACCTTTTTTGACTTGGCAGCAGCTTTCTCTGTTAAATCCTTTATTATCTGCGCCTTTGTTTCATCATCTAAGATCATTGTTTCTGCCGTCTTATTTTTCAGCGGCATATTTTTTTCACTTTTCACTGTTCTTTCCTCAGAAATATTTTCATCTGAAATTTTACTGTTTATATTTTTGATCTCAACCATTTCCTATGCCCCCTTATTTCTTCAATTCTTTCTGTATCTCAATAAGCTGTCTTGTGAGCTTGATGATCTCTTCACGATTTTCTTCTTCGTCAGCCATGGAAAGCCGTATCATCAATTCTTTTTCCTGCCGTTTCAGCGACCTTTCTCTGATTCGAGCTATGCAATCATCAAATACCGCTTTTTCTCTTCCTGCCGGAATTAGCTCTTCTTCTATTTCTGCCAGACACTCTATATCATCTTCATCCAATATGTCCTTCAATTTATTCATATCTACAGATTCCCCATCATCATATAAAGAAATCATTGCTTCATATATATTTTTCCCGGAGCTGCTTTCAAAAGCAGTTTCCTTTATATCATCGGGAATATTGATATATCCGGAATCAAGAATCATGAGTTTTATCAAATCCTTCTCTATAAGAGACATTGAATCTCGCTTATTATCCTCCTGTTCAGTTCTGCGGTTGATATCAGAAGGATGTTCGAAATTCTTCACCTGACTATTATTGCCTAAATACTCAAATCTTATAGCACCCTCTGAAACGCCTGTGTCCTCAGCTAATTTCTTTATATATATATCAGCTTCCACCGGCTTCATTGATTTTAAAATATCAACAGCTTCTCCTATATAATCTATACGCTGCTGCTGATCGTTCATATCATATTTGGCTTTCGCAAAATCAAGCTTAAAGTCTCCGTAAGGCTGAGCATTATCTATAAGCCGGATAAATGCTTTCCTTCCGTTTTTCTTGATAAACTCATCAGGATCTTTTCCTTCTGTTACTTTTAGAACTCTTGCTCTGCAGCTTTCTTTATAA
>NZ_JBKTXS010000023.1:0-1970 GCF_046951855.1 Lentihominibacter sp.
GAAGAAATCCAAGCTGTATCCGATGAATGCAAAATGCGCGGCATACCTCTCTGGTCTCACTGTTTCGGAAGTGCCGGCAATTCGGTCAAGGCCGGAGCCGACTTCATCATACACGGATGGGATCTTAATGACGAAACCATAGATACTATGGCGGAAAACGGAATAATGCTATGCCCTACTATAAGTTTCCTTCCGGCATGGTTTGCCACTTACCCGCCAAACTACATACCCGAGCTCCATGATAAATTCCCGGGAGAAACCGTTACGGAAAAAGAATTGAACCGAATATATGATAATCTTCGCAAAGCTTTCTCCAAAGGTGTTTTGCTGACTATAGGATCCGACTCCTTTAATTCTAAAATAACGCCATACGGTGATACTGCTATTGGAGAAATTTACGAATTCATAACTAAAGCCGGTATCAGCGAAATGGATACCATCACAGCAGCTACCCTAAATGGGGCAAAAGCATTGCGAGCAGACGATATAACCGGTTCTCTGGAAGCCGGAAAAAGCGCTGATCTGTTGGTGCTTAAAGAGAATCCGCTCGATGATATACATGCTATATCTGTAGAAAATATGGAAATTATAATGAAAGAAGGAGAATTCGTAAAAAGATTATGATATCTCACTGCTTTCCGTCCAATAATACAGCAGGCGCAACAAAAATAACAAGGGAGATACCGAAATATGTATCTCCCTTTTATAGACTGTCAGTCTCTATATTATAATATTATCATAATATCCTTAAAGAAAAATTTTATAAATGGAGGTCACTATGCAATACACATCTCATTACACGTCTCCTATAGGCGATATCCTTTTGGCAGCAGATGATATCGGCCTTACCGGCCTATGGTTTGAAGGTCAGAAATATTATGCTTATAAACTGGAAGTTCAGCATAAGGAAAAAGAACTGCCAGTTTTAAAGGAAACAAAAAAATGGCTTGATATTTACTTTTCAGGCAAAAACCCTGATTTCACACCTCCTATCCACATGATAGGCTCTGATTTTCAAACTATGGTCTGGAAACTTCTTCTGAAAATCCCATATGGCAAAACTGTTACTTATGGAGAAATAGCCCATAAGGTAGCGGAAGAAAGGGGTCTTCCTCACATGTCCTCTCAAGCTGTAGGAGGAGCAGTAGGTCATAACGAGATTTCCGTTATTATTCCCTGCCACCGTGTAGTCGGATCAAATGGAAGCCTTACTGGATATGCAGGCGGAATAGATAAAAAAATCAAGCTTCTCACTCTTGAAAAAGCAGATATGAATCATCTGTTTATACCAAAGAAAGGTACAGCACTATAAACCGGTACTTTCAGAAAACAGAAAATGGGAGTTCTTAAAGATCAGCTTAAGTCTCCCATATGTTTTATTATTCTTTTATCTTTCCGTCAAGAGTCATAAGAACCTGATATCTCTCAGGGCGTCTGTCTCTGAATGTACATACCTCACGTCTGTATTCTGCCAGTTTATCAAGATCAAATGAAGCTGTTAGAATTTCTTCTGATTTTGTATCGGCTTCAGCGATTTTATTACCCCTGTTGTCAGAAATAAAGGATGCTCCCCAGAATCTTATCGCTGTGCTGCCCATTTCCTCTATTCCGATCCGATTAGATGCCACTATAGGCGTCATATTAGCTGCAGCATGTCCTAACATCACGTTTTGCCAATGATCGTAATCGTCAGGCTCTTTGTGAAGTTCCTCCGGAGGTACGGCAAAAGTCCCGATAGCGGTCGGATACAGCAATATCTCTGCGCCCATAAGTGCCATGGCTCTTGCAGCCTCAGGAAACCACTGATCCCAGCAAATACCGACACCTATTTTAGCATACTTTGTATCCCAAACTTTAAAGCCTGTATCTCCGGGACTAAAATAAAATTTTTCATAATATCCCGGATCATCAGGTATATGAGTTTTCCTGTAAATCCCTAAGTTAGATCCGTCGGCATCTATCACCATAAC